>NZ_AKJI01000029.1:0-131048 GCF_000282415.1 Pseudomonas sp. GM60 | reverse complement strand
GCCAGGCTTAAGACCGAGGTGCACCCTTCGCGAGCAAGCCCGCTCCCACAGGGAAATGCATTCCAATGTGGGAGCGGGCTTGCTCGCGAAGGCGTCGGTACAGCTAATGAAGATCTATCGGGTTAACCAACAATCCCGCGAACAATGAAATACAGCAACGATGGCCCAAGCAAGCACCCAAGCCCGGTGTGGAACGTCGCCGTCAACGCCCCATAAGGCACCAACCGCCGATCCGTCGCCGCCAACCCGGCCGTCACACCGCTGACCGTACCGGCCAACCCGCCAAACACCATCGCCGAACGCGGGTTATCCAACCCCATCCAGCGCGCTGCCATCGGCGTGCCGACCATCACCAGAATCGCCTTGATCAACCCGGTGGCAATCGACAATGCGACCACATCGGAACTGGCACCAATCGCCGCGCCAGTCACCGGCCCGACGATGTAAGTCACCGCGCCCGCACCGATGGTGGTCATGCTTATTGCATCGCGATAACCGAACACCCAGGCAATGCTCGCCCCGACAATGAACGGCAACACCGTGCCCAGCAACAGCGCAATCACGCCGATCATCCCGGCCTTTTTCGCTTCAGTGGCCTGCACTTCAAACGCCGTGGCGACGATGGCAAAGTCGCGCAGCATCGCGCCGCCCATCAGACCGATACCCGAGAACAGTGTCAGGTCCGCCAGGCCTTTTTGCCCGCCGGTCATGGTGCCGCCGACCCACGCCAGGACCAGGCCGATGACAATGGCAATCGCCGAGCCATGAATCCGCCCGAACGTCAGGCGTTTGGACAACACCACCGACACCCACATGATCACGCCAACGAACGCGAACGCCGTGACCAGACCGTTAGTTGCCAAGCCCTTCTCGATGACTTCCAACATATCAGCGGCCTCCTACTGGCGTGCCAACGGGCGTGAGTTCCGCAGGTTCATCAGGCAACGGTTCGCCTTTGTGGGTCCGGCTGATCAGGGCAATGGTGCAACCGCAGAGCACCACCGAACCGATGGCCGCGAGCACCGCCACCGGGCCGCCGTGCAACGCGGTCACGACGTTCTGTTGCGCCGCCATCGCCACCACCACCGGAATGTACATGGCGCCCCAGAAGCCGACGCCCATCTCGCAATCCTTGGTCATGCCGCCGCGCTTTTGCATCCACAACCGCGCGCAGATCAGCAGGATCATCGCGATCCCGACCCCGCCCACATTGGATTTGACGCCCAGCAATACGCCCAGCGCATCGCCCAGAATCACCCCTGCCAGCGTACAGATCGCCAACAGCGCCACACCGTAAATAATCATTGTTGTAGTCCTCAAAGTGCATCGTCGAATGTTGTTTTTGTTGTTCGAAGGCCTGAGTCGGAGGTCTAGAGTTGGTGGCTTCCCTCCTCACGCAACAGCGCCTGCAAGGTGTCGAGCCGCGCCCCGTCGAAGGCAATCACGGTGCCCTGCTCGAACACCCGGCGCGCCAGCCCGGTCAGCACCGCACCAGGCGGCAGTTCGATTTGTAGCCGTACGCCGCGCTCGTAGGCGCTTTGTACCGTGCCGCGCCAATCGACGATGCGGCACATGTTGTAAGCCAGGTCTTCGCGCAGGGCTTCGATGTTGATGATTGGCCGCGCGCGACTGCCGCTCAGGTAGCCCACCGTCGGCGCTTTCAATTTCACATTGGCGAAGGCTTCGGCCAGGGTTTTCGCCGGCGCATCCAGCAGCGGACAGTGCGACGGCACGCTGACGGCAAGGCGCTTGGCCAGACCTGCGCCGCGCCCTTTCGCCAACTCGGCGACGGCCTTCATCGCGCCGTCGCTGCCGGCAATCACCACCTGGTTATCGGCGTTGATGTTGGCCAGGTAAACCGGCGTATCGACGCTGTGAACCTGCGCCAGCAAGCCTTCCACTGTGGATAAATCGAGACCGATGATCGCGGTCATGCCGTAGCCCTGTGGATAAGCCTGCTGCATCAATTCACCGCGCAGGCTGACCAGATACAGCGCATCGCTGAAGCTCAAGGCACCCGAAACCACGGCGGCCGGATAAGCACCAATGGACAAGCCCGCCACGTAATCCGGCGTCATCGATAACTGGCGCGAAGCCGCGACACCGGCAATCAACAGGCACAGCTGAACCGCCCGCGTCGATTTCAATGCTTCAGCGCAATCCAGCTGCAATGCGTCTTCGCCAAGCACTTCGCTCGCCTCGATCACCGTCTCGCGAGGCAAACGATGGAGCATGCCCGGCTGCTGCGCGCCTTGGCCGGGGAACACCAACAAACTGCTCACGCTGCTTGCTCCAGCGGGTTCCACGGATCAATCACAAGGCAAGCTCCGCTGGCGTTTTTCAGCAACACCCGACGCGCAGGACCGGCCCATTCACGCAGGGCGACGGCACCAAATGGCGTCTGCAATTGCATGTCCACCTGGCATGCGGCGCTGGCCAGAATATTCAGCAGTTCCTGCGCCTTTAACCGGTCCAGAACCTGCGGCGTACGCAGGACCAAATCCAGATCGCTGCCCTCATGCAAAGCAACAACGCCACAGGCCAATTCAAATCCGGCACTGCCGCTGACACCCCACACCCAACCGCAGCCATCGAGCAACGGCCGCAATTGGTTGAGTGCCTGCACGGCGGGCAAATCCCGATCGATCGAGACATGACACAGCGCTTCCGGTGTGACCCGACGCTGAACCGCATCGACCTCCATCACCGTCGCATACCGCTGCTCACGCAACCGACCACGCACCCCGACCGCGATGAAACCCGGCGTACTCAACGCACGCCGAACCACCACCGGCTGACCCGCGCTGATCGACTCGATCACCCACGCAGGCGCCTGCGCAGGCAACTGCTCCGGGGTCATCCCCCACAGCAGGTCGTGAGCGAGAAACGTGCTCACCACTGCGCTCTCAGCAGCTGGCGAACCGTGCTCGACGCAGCGCGGTTGCTCGCGCCCAAACGGCTGCTCAAATCGCGACCGCTTGCGGCAACATCACCAATCGCCAGATTCAGGCATTCCGTCACTCGCGCCAGATCCGCTGATGTTGGCTGCTCAATCTGTTCCACCGACAAGGTTTCCCACAGCAAACCGAGACTGGCGTAGCTGTCGATGTCATACGCCATCGGCGGCACGCTCGCGGCCAGTGCTTCCAGTTCTTCGACACTGCGCAAGGTCACCCGCGCCGCTGACGCCTTGCCCATCGCATGCACCATCACGCCCGGATCACGCAGCGCTATCAATCGATTGGCCTGATACCCATGCGCCAGAAACGCTCCCGACATCGCCTTGCCCACCAGCAAACCAATCACAGCGTGGCCAGCCAACCGGGCGCGGGCATAGCTGTCCGCCGCAGCGGCCAGCGCCTGATGAATGCCCAGCGCTTCTTCGCGCCGACCGTAAGCCTGACTCGGCACATCGATGATCGCGATCACGGCGCGCTTATGCGATTTATCAGCGTCAGCCACGATGATTTCATCCACCGCCTTGGCCAAGCCCCAACCTTCCAGCAAACCCACTTCACCGTTGCGAGCGCGGACGAAACGGTTGTCGGGATCTGCCACCACCGCGATAAACCGGACCGGTTGTTCGCCCACCACACCATCAGCGGCTTTCAGTGATGCAGGCAAACCCTCCACCGGTTTCGCGCCTGCACTCAAGGCGTTGAACCAGTTCAAACCTCTCAGGGAATACGAACTCATGAGCGCTCTCCTTGATACAGATCGCGAACCGTCGCGGCATCGATTTGCGGTTCGGCGTCCAGGCGGGCCAGCCGTTGCAGGAACAGATCGGCCTGACGACTGCGTTGTTGTTCCGGCAAGCCTTGTTGCAGCAATTCACTGACCTGCTGCCGGACCTGCGCCACGTCGTCAGCGACAAAGCGATCCACCAGACCGCTGGCAAAGCGTTGCTCGCCACCGGTCAGGCTCCAGATGAAAGGACGGTCGCGGGAGTCGTATTCCTCAAGCCCGGCTTCCTGTTCGATCACCTGCGGGCCGTTCAGGCCAAGACGCGCTTCCTGAGTCACCAACAAATAACTGCACAACCCCGCGGCAATCGACATCCCGCCAAAACAGCCGACGCTGCCCGCCACCACGCCGATCACCGGTTGGTACTGACGCAGATCGACAATCGCCGCATGAATGTCGGCAATCGCCGCCAACCCGAGGTTGGCTTCCTGCAAGCGCACGCCGCCGGTTTCCAGCAGCAACACGGCGCGGGTTGGAATGCCGTTGCGGTTGTCTTCAGCGGCGAGCTCCAGCGCACCGGCAATCTTCGCCCCGCCGACTTCACCGAGGCTGCCGCCCTGGAAAGCGCCTTCGATGGCAGCGATCACCACCGGCAAACCGCCGAGGCTGCCCTTGGCAATCACCACGCCGTCATCGGCTTGCGGCACCACGCCCTGGCGTGACAGCCACGGCGACATGACGCGTTGAAACGGGTCGAGCAATTCGCGGAAGGTACCGGCGTCGAGCAAGGCTTTCGCCCGGTGTCGGGCGCCGAGTTCGATGAAGCTGTGCTTGTGGAGGAGCGCTGCACTGTCAGTCATGGCCGATCTCCTCAAAGCCTTGTTCCAGACGCAAGCGCACCACACCGGGGGTCGCGCCGAAATCGTGGATATCGATGGCCATTGCCGGTGGTGTCTGGCCGTCGAACATCCGTGCGAACAGATGCTGCCAGCGTTGTTCGGCGCCATTGACCGAGGTCTGCACCTTGATGGTCAGCTTGCCGGCCTGACCCGGCTCGATCAGCACTTCCAGATCGCCCGAACCGACACAACCCACCAGCGTACGACCGCGTGGCGGCTGCCCGGCGGGGAATTCAAAGGATAAGGTTTCCATCAAAACGCTCCCTGGTTGATGCCGTCAGCCGACGCAATGCGGTCGATAAACAGGCAGGCCGCGAGTAAGTCCGCAGCGCCGCCGGGCGAGGCATTCAACGCGATTAATTGTTCGTCCAGTTCATGCAAGCGCCGGCGACCGGCAAGGCTGGCGCTGCCACCCGCGTCGAGCACTGCCTGGGCGCCGAGTTGCATGGTGTGCAGGCCTTGTTCGCCGGCGCGGTAGAGCACGCAGGTGTCACTCAGTTGAGTCATGATCGCCAGCAGCGCATCGAGCCGGGCGTTCTGTTCGCCATGGCCGGCGGCGCGGCTGCGTTTGAGTTGCGGCAGTGCGCGTTGAATCACCGAAGGGAAACCGAGTTGGGCTTCTTCACGGGCACCACGCGCGCCGTAACGTTGGGCGACTTGCGCGCCGTGGCTCAGAGGACGCGGGGCATATCGGTCGTCGAGTATCGCCAGTCGGGCTGCCCGCAACGCCACCGTGCTTGCGTGGGTATTCGAGCAGTCCAGCGCGGCGGCAGTGACCAGCAGCCCCAACGCCCAGATCGCGCCCCGATGTGTATTCACACCGTTAGTGGTGGCGAGCATGGTTTGCTCGCCCTCCCGGCCAATCCGTCCAATCGCTTCGCGCAGCGGTACACCGACTTCGCCAAACGCGATGGCCGATTCCGCCATTTCCTTGAATGCCGGCCACAGCGACAACGCCGAAGCGTGCATCAGCCCGAGGTGCAAATCGGTGTGTGCGCCATTGCCGCGACGATCCACCAGCGCCGGTTTCGGTGACAGGTCCGCTTCGTCGATCAGCGCGTCCACTGCCAGGTCCGCCAGCCGTTCGGCCAGCGACAGAGGTTTGGGTTGCAGGTTGAATGCGTGCATTACCAGCTCCTGAACTTGGCGGGAGGGTTGTAGAGACCACCGGACCACTCGACCAGATCGGCCACGCTTTTGGCGGCGAGCAATTCGCGGGTGGCGTCGGTGCGACGGATGCCGAGGTCCTCAGGCAAGGCGATCAAGCCTTCGCGACGCATCCGGGCGGTGTCTTTCGGGTTGTGACGCAGGCCGATGGCAGTCACGCCAGCGACGGCGGCGATCATCGCCTGACGCTCTTCCAGCGAGCGCGCCTTGTACAAATAGGCGATGCCTTCTTCGGTCAGCAGGTGGGTGACGTCGTCGCCGTAAATCATGATCGGCGCCAGCGGCATGCCGCTTTTCTTCGCCACTTCAATCGCGTCGAGGGTTTCGACGAAGGTCGGTTTGCCACCCTCCTGGAACGTCTCGACCATTTGCACCACGAGTTTCTTGCCGCGTTCGAGCAAGGGTTCCGGTGCATCGCCGTGGCGCATGTCGAGCCAGGCCGGCGTGCCGTGACGCCGCCCGCGCGGGTCATGCCCCATGTTTGGCGCCCCGCCGAAACCGGCCAGGCGCCCGCGAGTCACGGTGGAAGAATGGCCGTCGCCATCGACTTGCAGGGTCGCGCCGATGAACAGGTCCACCGCGTATTGCCCGGCCAGTTGGCTGAACATCCGGTTGGAGCGCAGCGAGCCGTCGCGCCCGGTGAAGAACACGTCCGGGCGCGCAGCAATGTAGTTTTCCATGCCCAGCTCGGTGCCGAAGCAATGCACGCTTTCGACCCAGCCGCTTTCGATGGCCGGGATCAAGGTCGGGTGCGGATTGAGTGTCCAGTTGCGGCAGATCTTGCCTTTGAGGCCGAGGGATTCGCCGTAGGTCGGCAGGATCAGTTCGATAGCGGCGGTGTTGAAGCCGATGCCGTGGTTCAGTGACTGCACGTTGTGTTTTTCGTAGATCCCGCGAATCGCCATCATCGCCATCAGCACGTGCACAGGCTTGATGTGCCGTGGGTCGCGGGTGAACAGCGGCTCGATGTAGAACGGCTTGTCGGCCACCACCACGAAATCGACCCAGGACGCGGGGATGTCGACGCGAGGCAGGTCAGTAACGTCATCGACAAGCTGGTTCACCTGAACGATGACGATGCCGTCGCTGAAGGCCGCTGGTTCGATCAATGCGGGCGTGTCTTCGGTGCTGGGGCCGGTGTAGATGTTGCCGGCGCGGTCGGCCATGAAACCGGCCGAGAGCACGACGTTGGGAATCAGGTCCACCACCAATCGTGCGTAGAGCTCGATGTAGGTGTGGATTGCGCCGATTTCCAGCAGGCCGTCTTCCAGCAACTGGCTGATGCGCAGGCTCTGGGTGCCGGCGAAAGAAAAATCGAGCTTGCGGGCGATGCCGCGTTCGAACAGGTCCAGATGCTCGGAGCGTCCGACGCTGGGCATGATCATGTGCAGGTCGTGGAGCCTGGCAGGATCGGCTTTAGCCAGTGAGCGCGAAAGGAAATCCGCTTGCTTCTGGTTGTTGCCCTCCAGTACCACGCGGTCGCCGGGCAGGATTAACGCCTCCAGCGCTGCCACGATGTTGTCGGTGGGCAGCACCACACCGTCAGCCAGGCCTTTGACCAACGCCAGACGCCGCTGCTTTTCGCTGCGCCGCCGCGTCCATCGCGAGTCGGGGGATATTGTTGTTGTCATGACCACTCCACGGGTTCGCTGTCGTGGGAGTCACCTTAGGAGGGTTGGGTGGGGGGCATCAATCAAGCAGAGTGGTGGATTGTTACGGTCAGGGTAATGGTTGAACCGGCCGACGCCATCGCGAGCAGGCTCGCTCCCACAGGGGAATGCGTTTCAAATGTGGGAGCGAGCCTGCTCGCGAAGTGGTCAGTCAGATCAACCCGGCATTTGTTAACAACTCTCCAGCGCCAGCAAGCCAAGCAGCTTGGATTTCTGACAAATTAAGTTATGTATCAAACCGGGTTTTCTCTGCTTCAAGCTTGAGTCTCTTTACTTCAAGGTGGAGTCTCATTTTGCCAAGCCGCTTCAAATTCCGATCCGATGTTGCCATCTCCATCCGCATCTGTTGAAGTTTTGAATCCATTATTTCTATTTGGGCTTTAGTTTTAAAACGTTCTGATTGTAGCTTTGCTAAAGCAGGGGTTATTTCTGAAATACCACCAACACCTTTTATTTCCAAAGTTAACTTATTTATATCTGCAATTACAAAGCCAAATGCCTGTCTATGCTGCTCCAACTCCGGGCGCCTGTTTTTTTCATACACAGGAATTAAATGCGACATTCGAGGATCAGGAAATAAATACTCTCCCTCAGAATTAATAAGTTTCGAAACAGCATTTGTGTCTTTCTTTTTGAGGCTTGACCGTACCTCACCCCAAAATGCGCGGCTTTTTTTTATACTCAAAGCCGTATCCTTAGTGGTCTGAAGGTGGGGGGCCTGTATCACAGGCTTCCACATCCTACCTTCTGGATCACTCCTATTGACTGGATCTCCGGAACAATAGCAATAGGCGTTTATACCGCCTTCACCAAACGGACTTAAACTGTCCGGGCTATTAAACCGAAGTAAATTCGGATTGAACGCACGATATCCATTACCCAATAAATAGTGTCCGGTGACCGCATCTGGCCGCTCACCATTAAAACCCAGCAAACTGGTTAAACCACTTTCTGCGCGACGATGACCATAGGGTGAGTAAACAATCGGAAGCGGACGCTCGCCAACTGTGTGCATCACTGAACGCTGCTGATCTGTGGCCCATAAATCCGTTTCCAGTGTGTCGCCCAAACGTTTCTGTTGCGCCAACAACTGATCACCCTGCTGCACGATTGAACAGCGCGCCAAGCCCTGAATCTCTGTGACCAGTCTGCTTTTGCAGTAAAAGCGCTGAAGAGTGCCCTGTTTGGCCGGGTTCAAACCAATCAGACAGTCCAGCGGATCATAGTGATAAGTGCAGAGTACTTCTTTGTATTGGGAAGGCATTGACAGGGCTCCTGCTGGTCCTTGCTGATGGCATTGAGCTTCGGCCATCGAGCTGAGAGTGTCGACTAGCAGAACTGATAGGTAGACGCTGTCCCGAGAACAGCCACTTAGTCAGCGAACAAAAATCTGGAGGCGAAATGTTGACTGGTATTTTGCGGCAGCACTACTGACGCTTTCGCGGGCAAGCCTCGCTCCTACAGGATTTGCGCCATTTTCGAAACTGACGCAGCACCTGTAGGAGCGAGGCTTGCCCGCGAAGGGGCCGGAACATTCACTCACTGCAATTTTCAATGCCGGAGAGCAATGAACGATAAGTCCCAAAAAAGGACCGATCGGTCCCTTTTGGGGAATCTTCAACCTTTGGACACCTTCGCCAGACGACTGGTTTTTTGTGTTTAAACATTTGTCCGCAGGAACGGTTGGAGGCTACGAAGTCTGGCGTCGCTGCCTACAGCAATGCCGGATCCCGCTGACTGGTGCGCTTTTGCGCTGATCTTTATCGTTTGTGTGTCGCTGCCAAATCAGCGACCGGGTCTGGAACCCCCGAAAAAAACGGGAGCAAATGCGCCATTTATAACGAATGGACCAACTCCAATCTGTAAGCGGAAACTCATTATGTCCAAGGAAACGCCAAACTCAGCAGATAACATTGACACCGACCACCTAGAAGCCCTCGAAGCCGAGAAACTCAAGGAAGCCGCCGACCGCGTCTTCGCGCACTACTTCCCCCCGGCCGACGAAAAACCGGGCAAGCACCGAAAATTCCAGCTATTTACCGTCGCCCCCGATATCAACACCGAAGCCCTTCTGGCCAATGCCTCTGAGGACCTGCTGTCTATCAGCGCCATTGCGGCCGATCTGGCGGACGGGGTGGAAGGCTCACGTCGCTCGGTAGCCTTGGCGCTCAGCCGAATGGCTGATGGCGTGCAGTTGTTGGTTGAGCGGGCGCTGGATCACCATGAGGCGTTGGCTCAGGCCAAGGTTTAGCCGTCAGGTTTTCGGTGAATTGAAGACCGCTATCGCGAGCAGGCTCGCTCCTACAGGGGTTTTGTGTGCGCCCCGATCCATTGTAGGAGCGAGGCTTGCCCGCGAAGGGGCCAGTCAGACCAGCCCGGCACTCACAAGCAACTCCTCCAGCGCCAGCAAGTCAGGCACTTTGGCCACTTGATCGCCCACCTGCACCGCCGCCTGCTCCAGCGCGCACAACGGCACATCGACGTAGCTGAGCTGACTGTCGAGCTTGTAGGAACGAGGAATCCCCTGCACCAGCAAGGCAATGAACTTCAGCTCAGGCCGCCCGCCCAGCGCATTGAGAATCACGATCCGCGCGCGCTCGCCAATCACGATTTTATCGCCACACGCCGACTCAAAGCTCAGCAACGGAATCTGCCGCTCCCGCCAGCTCACCCGCCCCAGGTACCACGGCGGCGTATCGAGATCGAACGCCCCCGGCTGATAGTCAATCAACTCCGCAACCGCGACGTTGGGCAAAATCAGGTTGCGGTCAGCCAGGGGCAGCAGCAGCCCGGTGAGGTTGCTGGTGCGATGCTCAAGCATGGGTTTTGCTCCACAGGGCGATGCTTTCGAGCAGCACCGATTCCTGATACGGCTTGCCGAGGTAGTCGTTGACGCCGATGGCCATGGCGCGGTCGCGGTGTTTCTGGCCGGTGCGCGAGGTGATCATGATGATCGGCAGGTGTTGCAGTCGCTCGTCGGCGCGCACCTGGGTGGCGACTTCGAAACCGTCCATGCGCGGCATTTCGATGTCCAGCAGCATCAGGTCCGGCATGTGGTCTTCGAGCAGCAGCATGGCATCAACGCCGTCCTTGGCCGTCAGCACGTTCATGCCGTGGCGTTCGAGTAAACGACTGGTGACCTTGCGCACGGTGACCGAGTCGTCGACCACCATGACCAGCAAGGGCTTGTGCGGCTCGGGTTCGGGGTCTTGAAGCAGCCGTCGTTGCGGCACCTGCGCCTGCATCGCGCGGATCGGCGCCAACAGATCGAGAATCAGCACCACGCGGCCATCGCCCAGAATCGTCGCCCCGGACAAGCCCTGCACCGCCGCAAATTGTGGGCCGAGGCTTTTCACCACGATCTCGCGGGTGCCGGCCATGGCATCGACTTGCACGGCGATGTGGCGCTCGTTGCACTGCACCAGCAACACCGGCAACGGCAGGCTCTGGCCCAGCAGTTTCGGACGTGTGCTGGTTTTCAGCAGTTCACCCAAGTAACACAGTTCATAGTGCTGCCCGGCGTATTTGTAAGTCGGCGGATCGAGCCGGTAATGCCCTTCGAGTTCGTTGGGCAGCACGCGCACAATGCCGTCGATGGTGTTCAGCGGGATCGCATATTGATCCTCACCGCACTGCACCATCAGCGCCCGGTTGACCGACACGGTGAACGGCAGGCGAATGCGGAAATGCACGCCCTGCCCCGCCACAGAGTCGATGCTCATCGTGCCGCCGAGTTGCCGGACTTCTTCATGAACCACGTCCATGCCCACGCCGCGCCCGGAAATCTGGGTGATTTTCTCGGCCGTGGAGAACCCCGGTTGCAGGATGAACTGCAGCACGTCGCGGTCGCTGATGTCGCTGTCGGCGGCGAGCAACCCGCGCTTGATTGCCTTGCGCCGCACCGCGTCCAGAGGCACTCCGGCGCCGTCGTCGCGGATGTCGAAAATGATGTCGCCGCCCTCGCGGGACAGGTCGAGGGTGATCCGCCCCTGCGCCGGTTTTCCGGCCGCGATGCGCACTTCGGCGGATTCGAGGCCATGGTCCACCGCGTTGCGCAGCATGTGTTCCAGCGGCGCGGCCATGCGTTCGAGGACGTTGCGGTCCATCTCGCCTTCGGCGTTGCCGACCACGAATTCCACCTCCTTGCCCAGCTCGCTAGAGACCTGGCGGACGATGCGCTTCAAGCGCGGCAGCATCCGCTCGAACGGCACCATGCGCGAGCGCATCAGACCTTCCTGCAATTCGGTGTTGATGCGGCCTTGCTGTTGCAGCAGGTTCTCCGCGTCCTGATTACGCCGGTCGAGGGTTTCCTTGAGGTCGAGCAGGTCGGAAGCGGATTCGAACAGTGCCCGCGACAGCTGCTGCAACTGCGAGTGACGGTCCATTTCCAGCGGGTCGAATTCTTCGTAGCCCGAGCGTTCGGCGTCGACTTGCTGGCGGCTGAGAATCCTGCCCTGGGTTTCGGTATCGAGCCGGCGCAATTGATCGCGCATGCGCTCGATGGTGGTTTCCATTTCGTTCAGCGCCACGCGCGCATCGTTGACCTGCTGTTCGATGCGACCACGGAAGATTGAAGTTTCCCCGGCCAGGTTAACCAGGTCGTCGAGCAGCTCTGCCGAGACCTTGACCATGTCGGCACCGGTATCGGCTTGTGGCGCAAGCGGCTCGACCTTGGGTGCAACCGGTGTGGCAACGGGTGTTTCCGGCACTTCCGGATGGCTGAAATTCCTGATCGCGTCGATCAGCCGATCCGCTGGTGGCAATGGTTGACCAGCGCGGGTCGCGTCGAGCATCTGCGCCAGTCGGTCATGGCTGCTTTGCAGCAGGCCGAACAGCGCGGCGGTCGGTTTCAACACACCGGCGGACAAGCCTTCGTAGAGAAATTCCAGCTCATGGGCGAGGTCGCCGATCGGGCCGATTTCCACCATCCGCGCACCACCCTTGAGGGTGTGCAGATCGCGCAGCAGAGTTTCCATTTCCTGACGATTGGCAGGTTCGGCCTGCCAGCGAACCAGCGCCGCGCCGGAGTTTTCGATGATGTCGAAACCTTCCTCAAGGAAGATCTCCAGCAACTCCGGATCATGCCCCGGCGAGTCCTCGGCCCGCACAGGCTCGGCGACTTCCGGCGCACTGGCGTTGCCTTGGCGGAACTCGCGAATGGCTTCGATCAGCTCACCCGGATCACCCAGTGGCTTGTGGTGCTGCAATTGCTCAAGCAGTTGCGCCAGTCGGTCATGGCTCTGCTGCAACAGCTGCGCCAGGGTTTCGTTGTGGCTGTAACGGCGATCGACAAGCCCTTCGTAAAGGCTTTCCAGCTCATGGGCGAGGCCTGCGACCGGCTCGACTTCGGCCATCCGCGCACCGCCCTTGAGCGTGTGCAAATCCCGCTGCAACGACAACAACGGCGCGGCGTTGTCCGGGTCTTTCAGCCAGCGCTGCAAGGCCTGACCGGCGCTTTCGAGGATGTCCACCGCCTCTTCGAGGAAGATCGAAACGATCTCGTCGTCCAGATCCGCTACGCGGTCAACTGTAGGAGCCGGCTTGCCGGCGATGGGCTCGAAGGCGCCGCGGTTTTCCAAGGAAAACGCGTCATCGTTAACGTCCATCGCCGGCAAGCCGGCTCCTACAGGGGAATGTGCGAGTTCTGCGGTGGCGGCGCCCAGTTCGCGAATGCTCAGGGTGCGGCTGCCGTCGCTGCGAATCAGGCCCATGGCCGATGGATCGAGGCTTTCATCGAGCAAGTCGCGCAAGGCCCGGATGCGCTCCGGTTGCGGGCTGACTTCCTGACCGGCCGCGAGTTCGTCGAGCATGTTGATCAGCGCTTCGTGGGCACTTTGCGCCTCATGGAAAAACGCCTCGCTGACCGCCAGGCTGCTTTCTTCCACGGCGCCGTAGAGATCGAGCAAGGCTTCACAAAGCTCATCCACCGGATGCAGATCGGCCAGGTGCGCGCCTTCGCCGAGGGTGGTCAATTCATCCAACAGCGCACTGAGTTCCTGACGTTCACCGGGGTGCTGCTGCCAACGCTGCAACAGGCTTTCCGCGTCCAGCAGGATGTCCATGCCCTGGGCCAGGAAGTTGTTGATCAACTGCGGATCGCGCTTGGTTCTGAGCGCCATGCTCGGCGTGCTCAACAGGGCTTCCAGGCGCTCGGCCAGCAGCGCCTGGGTTCTTTCGATCAACGAACGGGCCCCGGGAATCTCGGCCAACGGATCGACCTTGAGCTGTCGCAACCCGACGCGGAACACGCCTTCGGCTTCCAGCAGCAGCTCGACTTCGTCGAGGTCCAGCGCGATCAGGTGCGCCTTGTATTCACGGGCCAGTTTGTCCAGCGGCGTCGCCAGCTCGGCAATCGGCAAAACGCCGGCCATCGACGCGCTGCCTTTGAGCGTGTGCAAGGCACGTTGCAGTTCGTCACTGGCCTGCAACGGCACATGTTCGGCGGCCTGATCGAGGAAGCGGTTGAGGCTGGCCAGATGGGTTTCGGCTTCGTTGCGGAAGATCTCCAGCAACAACGGATCGAGGGCGGCGACATCCTGCACGTCCTCATCGGCCAACGGCTTGTCACCCTTGGCGAGCGCGTGGGCACGGGCGGCCAATTGGTCGACGTCGTTGCGCTGACGCTGAGCATTGCCGGCAAATTCAGCCACCAGTTCCGGCAGCAGGTTCAATACATCGCCGAGCAGTTGCTGCACCGCCGGCCCCGGTTCAACGCTGCGTTCCAGCACGCGGTTGAGCAGGTTTTCCACGGCCCACGCCAGCTCACCCAGCACCAGCGCGCGCACCATCCGGCCACTGCCTTTGAGCGTGTGGAAGGCTCGGCGCAGTTCACCCAGGGTCGATTCGCTCTCGGGGTTGTTCGCCCAGCGCGGCAAGTATTCCCGGAGGATTTCCAGGACTTCGTCAGTTTCTTCGAGGAAGACTTCGCGCAGTTCATCGTCCACCGGTTCTTCACCCGGAGGCGGTGGCAACAGGCTGCCCGGCGTATTCAGGGCGGGCGGATTGACCGCCGACACCGGGTTGGCGAGGACATCGGCCAGGGTCTGGACGACGTCGGGATCGTCCAGTTCCTGCTGGTCCTGCATCACCTGTGCCTCACTCGGGCTTAGCACTTCATCCAGCACAGGGACATTGTGTTCGCTGGGGAAAAAGCCGAGCGCTGCCAGGCTCTTCTCCGCAACGTCGAGCAATTGTTCACCGGACGCTTCAGCGTCGTCGCTCAGGCGTTCAAGGTAATACTCGATGCTGGTGATGACGTCGGCCAGGCTGTCCAGCGCCTGCCAGCCAGGCTGGTCCGGCTCCAGCAGCAGATGCTCGCGGATAAAGTGGTTGCAGGCGTCGATCAGGCTCGCCGCACGGCTCAGCGGAATCATCGCCAGCGCGCCGCGCACCTGGGTGAGCAAGGCCGGCAACGGTTGCAAATGCTGGCGGTCCCAGTCGGCGTCGATGTAGTCGACGACCATGTCCTTGGCCTGCTGCAGGCAGATGCGTGCTTCCTTGATCACGATCTGGTGGATCTGCGTCAGGTCGGTGGTCGGCAGGCGGCTGTCTTCCTGGCTCTCCGGCTCGACTGTGCCGACCATCCCGGCGAGCGTCGCCTCGACGTAAAGCAAGGCGCCGGCGACATCCATCAGGATCGCGTCGTTGGGTTCGCGTTGCCCCTGAGCGAGGCTCAACACCACCGCGAGCTGATCGATGATGACCTTGCGCGGCTGGCCGAAACCGAGCACCGCCAGGGTGTCGGCGATTTGCCGCAAGGGTGCCAGCAAGCTATCGAGGTCCGAGGCATGCTGGCGGTCGCTGCGCACGAACAGGTCGAGGCGTTCTTTGACCCGCACCAGTTCTTCGCACAGCGCGGCCAGCACCGAGCGCATGGCATCACGGTCCGGGCCGGCCAGCCGTGCCCGTTCTTCGTCGACCATCGCGCTGTCAGGCAGCGCATCGTCCAGTCCGTAGCGATCTTTCATGGTCAGCATCTGCCCGGTGGGGTGTTCGGCTTTGGCGATGTAAAACAGCAAACTCTTGAGCAACTCCGGCGGTGCCGGCTGATTGATCGCGGACATGCCCTGTTCAAGCAAGCGCTTGAGTTCTTTGTCGGCGTCCTTGAACAGGCTGCGCAGGGCCGGGCTGTTGGCGATCGAGCCGCCGCGCATGCCTTCGACCAGCGCCGAGGCAACTTGCCACAACGGGCTCAGCGGCGCATTCCCGCACAGCCCTTCGAGGCGTGAAAATACGGTGCTCAGGTAACCGAGATGGGTGTCGTCATCCTGTTCGCGCAGCAACCCGACCAGGGCCATCTGCAACATCTGGCGCAATTTGCGCAGCACGTTCGGCAGGTCCGCCGGCTCCAGCAGCGCCAGCGCCTCGTCATCCAGTGACGGCAAGTCCGGTAATTGCGGGGTGAACAGGCTGGTTTCCGATAACAGGCTTTCGCCACGGGCACTGCGCAGGTCGTTGATCAACGGCAACACCACCAGCGGCAGGTCGCGGCGCGCGCCTTGTACGCGGTCGAGATAGATCGGCAGCTGACCGATCGCTTGCAGCAACAAGTGGATCGCTTCGTCACGATGAATGACGCGGTTCTGCTGCAAGGCGGCAGTCAGTTGTTCCATTTCTTCGGCGAGCAGGGCCGCGCCGTAGAACTCGACCATCTGCAAACTGCCGTGAACCTGATGGATGCACGCCAGGCATTCACTGAGGGCGTGCGTCGCCTGAGGGTCATCAAGCAACGTTTCAATCGCCTGGTGAGCCACTTTCAGTGTTTCGGCAATCTCGCCTTTGACCCACTCGAGGGCCACATAGTCGTGCCGATCACCCATAACCACTCCGTTCATCGTTCGAACGCCCTCGGGCGCCTCACACTTTATCCACAGTCTGCGCCTTGGCGGCCGGCAAGGTGAAACCGGACACCGAACGTCGCAGCTGGCTGGCCATTTTCGCCAGGTTGCCGATGCTCTCGGCCGTAGCGGTGGAACCGGACGAGGTCTGCGTGGTGATCTGCTGGATCACGTTCATCGTCAGGGAAATCTGCCCAGCCGAAGACGTCTGCTGTTGTGCCGCGTTGGAAATACTCTGGATCAACGCCGCGAGGGTTTTCGACACGCCTTCGATTTCTTCCAGAGCCACACCGGCATCCTGCGCCAGACGCGCGCCACGCACCACTTCGGTGGTGGTCTGCTCCATGGAAATCACCGCTTCATTGGTGTCGGCCTGGATCGCCCGCACCAGGGTTTCGATCTGCCGCGTCGCAGCGGACGAGCGCTCGGCCAACCGTTGCACCTCGTCGGCCACCACCGCAAAACCGCGCCCGGCATCACCGGCCATGGAGGCCTGGATCGCGGCGTTGAGTGCAAGAATGTTGGTCTGGTCGGCAATGTCATCGATCAGGCTGACAATGTCGCCGATCTCTTGCGAAGACTCGCCCAGGCGCTTGATGCGCTTGGCCGTGTCCTGGATCTGCTCGCGAATGTTGTCCATGCCGTGGATGGTGTTGTGCACCACCTCGTTGCCCTTGTTAGCGATTTCCACCGAGCGCTCGGCCACCGCCGAGGATTCGGCGGCGTTGGCCGACACCTGATCGATGGACTGCGCCATGTCGTTGATCGCGGTGGAGGCTTCGCTGATTTGTTGCGCCTGATGCTCCGAGGCCTGCGCCAGGTGCATGGCGGTGGCCTGGGTTTCCTGCACGGCGGCGGCGACCTGGCCGGCGGTGAGGTTGATTGTTGCCACCAGATCACGCAGCTGGTCCACGGAATAGTTGATCGAATCGGCGATGGTCCCGGTGAAGTCTTCGGTCACCGAAGCGGTCACGGTCAGGTCGCCGTCGGCCAGGTCTTCGATCTCGTCGAGCAGGCGCATGATCGCGTTCTGGTTGCGCTCGTTCTTCTCAGCGGTTTCGCGCAACTGACGATTGGTTTCGCGCACCATCACCATCCCGATAAGGATGATCGACATCAGCGCCGCCAGACCCAGCACGTAGCCACCAATGGTGTCTGTATTGCGCCCGCTGGCGAGGTTTTCGAACCCGGAGGCCAGGTGCGAGGCTTCGTCGAGCAGGGTTTGCGACAGGCTGAATATGTTGGTCGCCGATTCGCGGACCTTGAACAGTTCCGGCGAGGTTTCGAGGATTTCATCCACCGAACCCGAGACGAATTCGAACAGCTCGGAAATCTCGATCAAGCGGGCACGGGCATCGTGGTCTTCGACCTGGCTGACTTTCAGTGCCGGATTGCCCTGGAGCATACCCGTGAGCACCAGGCCGAAACGCGCGGCGTCGCGGCCAAACGCGTCGGCAGCCTGTTGCGAATTTTCGTCGCCGGACAGCACGGTGTTTACCGCGCCGAGGATACGTTCGGCCAACAACGACTGACGCTGGGCCATCGCCACCTGAGCGGCGGGCGCGCCGCGTTGCAGGAGAATTTCGACGACTTTTTCGTACTCGACCTGCAACTGCGGCACGGTTTCAGCGAGGGTGGCGGCGACTTGATGCAGCGACAAAACCGTCTGTTCGCTGGAAAGGATCGCGTCGGTGTTTTTCAGCACACGCTCCCAATCCAGCTGCACGGCGCGCATTTCCGGGCGCACGGCGGACGGTGCCGGCGGCAGCCCGGTGGAAGGGTCGCCTTTCTTCAGATAACCCCAGCGCTGGGCAAAATCGTTGCGCGCATCGCTGAGCAACTTGAACGCCGCTGCCTTGCCGGCGGCGGCTTCAGTGGCGTTTTTGGCGATGCGCTGGGACAGCACGCGCAGCTCACCGGCGTGGCCGATGTACTGTTTATCGTACGAGGCCTGGGTGTTGAGGTAAGCGAAGTTGGCGAACAGCAGCATGATGAAGACAATCAGCGCGATGAACAGCGCGATGATCTGCGAGCGGCTGCGCGATCCTTCTGGCTTGCCTGTTTTAGCTTTTATCATCGGTCCTCGCCTGTTAACCAACACCTGTGAAGCTTGCCACCCCCTGTAGGAGCCGGCTTGCTGGCGATTCAGACGACGCGGCGTGTCAGGCGCGCCGCCATCGCCAGCAAGCCGGCTCCTACAGGGTCGGCGTTTACAGCGCTACGTGCATGAAGCTTTGCGACCGCACCAGCGCAAACGGGCTGAACACCTGCCAATTCTGCTCACGCTGAAACCGGCCCTTGATGAACGGTGCAATCGGGCCACTCAAGTTATCCACCGGCTCCAGACTGTCCTGGGCAAAGTGCTGAAGGCCGAAAACCTCATCGACCATCAACCCGGCAAACACCTCGTTATGCTCCACCACCAGCACTCGCCGCTGCTTGCGCACTGCCGACAATTCGTGCCCGAAGAAGGCACTCAAATCCATCATCGGCAGCAAGCGCCCACGCAGGTTGGCCACGCCCTTGACCCAAGGCTTGACCCCCGGCAACTGGGTGAAGCGCGGTTCATGCAGGACTTCGCTGACTTCACCCATCGGCGCGACGTACCACGCCTCGCCCAAACGAAAACCGATGCCGCTCCAGCTGTCCTGTCGGGTTGGCTGCGACGGCAGATCCGCCGCCAGCAGACGACAGCGCTGGTCGATCTGCAGCAGCAGTTCGAAGGCGGTCAACGACTCGGTCATGGTCGGGTGATCAACCGGCCAGCACGTTGTTCAGGGTTTTGATCAGGGTGTCTTCGTCGACCGGTTTGGTCAGGTAATCCTTGGCGCCCTGGCGCGTGCCCCAGACCTTGTCGGTTTCCTGATCCTTGGTGGTGATGATGATCACCGGGATGTGCCCGGTTTCCGGGTCTTTGGTCAACTGACGGGTCGCCTGGAAACCGTTGAGGCCGGGCATGACGATGTCCATCAGCACGGCGTCGGGTTTTTCCTGACGGGCCAGGGCCACGCCGTCGGCGCCGTTTTCGGCTTTCAACACTTCATGACCGTGCTTTTCCAGCATGCCGGTCAGTTTGTACATTTCGGTCGGCGAATCATCGACGATCAGAATACGTGCCATGGTTTTCCCCATTCTTGTCGACGCCGGGCCCGCTGGCCGAGCGTCACTGTGCGTGTCCTACTGCGGCAAAACGGCGGCGAAGCCCGGTACATGGGCCTGGATCGCGTTAAGCAGTTCTTCCTTGCTGAAAGGCTTGGTCAAAAACTGGTCGGAGCCGACGATGCGCCCCTTGGCCTTGTCGAACAACCCGTCCTTGGACGACAGCATGATCACTGGCGTGGACTTGAACGCACTGTTGTTCTTGATTAAAGCGCAGGTCTGATAGCCATCCAGACGCGGCATCATGATGTCGACAAAGATGATGCCGGGATGATGATCGGCAATCTTCGCCAGCGCATCGAAACCATCGATGGCCGTAATGACTTCACAACCCACATTCTTCAACAGCGTTTCGGCGGTGCGACGAATCGTCTTCGAATCGTCGATCACCATGACCTTCAAGGCGCTGGAATGCTGGCCCATAAATGCTCTACCGTCGCCTTTGCGAATCAAATTGTCCGTTTTCCGGTTACCGGCGGCTTGAAACCCTTGATACTCAAGGGCCAGCACGACATGGCAGCCTTTTTAGCACAGTCTCCAAATGCAATCTATCGGGCGTCCTTTGAAGTGGTTTTTCCTTGACCGGGAACACACTCAGCGCCACTCTGACGCCACTTTTATACGGTCCTTTGGATTGATCTTTTGTGGGAGCGAGCCTGCTCGCGATGGTCGTCAACGATGACGCGTGCCAGCAGGATAAGCGCGGTGTCCTGAAGTCCATCGCGAGCAGGCTCGCTCCTACAGGGGACTTACATAGGCCTCCCCCACTTCAGAGGAAAAACCCATGAGCGTTCGCGTCGGGATTGTCATGGATCCCATTGCCAGCATCTCCTATAAAAAGGATAGCTCGCTGGCCATGCTGCTGGCCGCACAGAAGCGCGGCTGGGAACTGTTCTATATGGAACAGCGCGACTTGTATCAAGGCGAAGGTGAAGCCCGGGCGCGGATGCGGCCGCTGAAAGTTTTTGCCAACCCGGAAAAATGGTTCGAGCTGGAAGACGAGACCGACGCGCTGCTGAGCGATCTGGACGTGATCCTGATGCGCAAGGATCCGCCGTTCGACATGGAGTTCGTCTACTCCACTTACCTGCTCGAGCAAGCCGAGCGCGCGGGCGTGCTGGTGGTCAACAAGCCGCAGAGCCTGCGTGACTGCAATGAAAAACTGTTCGCCACCCTGTTCCCGCAGTGCACGCCGCCGACCGTGGTCAGCCGCCGCGCCGACGTGCTGCGTGAATTCGCCGCCAAACATGGCGATGTGATCCTCAAGCCGCTGGACGGCATGGGCGGCACCTCGATCTTCCGTCATCGCGCAGGTGACCCGAACCTGTCGGTGATCCTGGAAACCCTGACCGCGCTGGGCACCCAGCAGATCATGGGCCAGGCGTACCTGCCGGCGATCAAGGACGGCGACAAACGCATCCTGATGATCGACGGCGAGCCGGTGGATTATTGCCTGGCGCGGATTCCGGCGGCCGGCGAAACCCGCGGCAACCTCGCCGCCGGTGGTCGTGGCGAAGCCCGTCCGTTGAGCGACAAGGATCGCTGGATCGCTGCCCAGGTCGGCCCGACCCTGCGCGAGAAAGGCCTGCTGTTCGTGGGTCTCGACGTGATCGGCGAGCACCTGACGGAAATCAACGTCACCAGCCCGACCTGCATTCGCGAGATTGATAACGCCTTCGGCACCGACATCGGCGGCCTGTTGATGGATGCCATCGATCAGAAGCTCAAGGCCCGTTGATATAGAACACCCAAGATGAAACCAACATTGCGCTATCATGCGCGGCCTCTGAAAAACGCGATGTTGGTTTTCTTGTCATGACACTTCCGTCCGATCTGCCCGCTGAACTCGCCCATCGTGGCGTGCGCCCGGCTGATCGCCTCGGATTTACCCTGTTTCTCGCGGCGTTGATTCACCTGGCCTTGCTGTTGGGCGTCGGCTTTACGATGGTCGAACCCAAACAAATCAGCAAAACCCTGGAAATCACCCTCGCCACCTTCAAGAGCGAAAAGAAACCGGCGAAGGCCGACTTTCTCGCGCAGGAAAATCAGGAAGGCAGCGGCACCCTGGATAAAAAGGCGATTCCCAAGACCACCGAGGTCGCGCCGTTCCAGGACAACAAGGTGCAAAAAGTCACGCCACCGCCGGCCGCCAAGCCTGAAGTCCAGGAAGCAGCGCCCAAGGCTGCCGTGACCACCGTCGCACCGAAGCCGAAGAAAGCCGCGGCCAAGACCGAAGAGCCCAAACCTGCCACCAAACCCGCCATCGCCGCGCCGACGTTCGACAGTGAACAGCTGTCCAGCGACATCGCCAGCCTCGAAGCGGAACTGGCCAACGAACAACAGCTGTACGCCAAGCGCCCGCGTATCCACCGCCTGAGCGCGGCCTCGACCATGCGCGACAAAGGCGCCTGGTATAAGGATGAGTGGCGCAAAAAGGTCGAGCGCATCGGTAACCTCAATTATCCGGATGAAGCGCGGCGCAAACAGATTTACGGCAATTTGCGCTTGATGGTTTCGATCAACCGCGACGGCTCGCTTTTTGAAGTATTGGTGCTGGAGTCGTCCGGGCAACCGCTGCTGGATCAGGCGGCACAGCGAATTGTGCGGCTGGCTGCGCCGTTTTCGCCGTTTACCGGGGATTTGTCGGACATCGACCGACTGGAAATCATCCGCACCTGGAAATTTGCACGCGGGGACCGGCTGTCCAGTAATTAACCACAGCGTACAACCCTGTGGGAGCGAGCCTGCTCGCGATGGCGGTCTGTCTGACACCTCAATTTTGAATGTGCCGCCGTCATCGCGAGCAGGCTCGCTCCCACATTTGATCTGTGTCGACAGCCAAATTGCGGCATCCCCAGCTTGTCAGTTCGCCCCTCCAACGCCACACTAGCGCTCATGAAGAACGTCAGCCCAAGCTACCTCAAGCATCACTTCCTGATCGCCATGCCTCACATGGCCGACCCGAACTTTGCCCACACCTTGACCTACATCGTCGAGCACACGGCCAATGGTGCCATGGGGCTGGTGGTCAACCGTCCGCAAGACCTGAATCTGGCCGATATCCTCGAGCAATTGCGCCCCAATATCGAGCCACTGCTGCTCTGCCAGCATGTGCCGATCTTCATCGGCGGCCCGGTGCAGACCGATCGCGGTTTTGTCCTGCACCCGTCGGGCAAGCAGTTTCAGGCGACCGTTGATCTGGAAGGCGACCTCTCGTTGTCCACCTCCCAGGACGTATTGTTCGCGATCGCCGATGGCGTCGGTCCGGCAAAAAGCCTGATCGCCCTCGGTTACGCAGGCTGGGAAGCCGGGCAACTTGAGGCCGAACTGGCGCAGAACGCCTGGCTGACCTGCCCGTTCGATGCCGACATCCTGTTCAACACCAGCAGCGAACTGCGCCTCGAAGCAGCGGCCAAGCACCTGGGCGTCAACCTCAGCCTGCTCACCAGCCAGGCAGGACACGCCTGATGGCCCTGCGGCTGATTATGGGCTTCGACTACGGCACCAAACAGATCGGCGTGGCGGTTGGCCAGGTGATTACCGGCCAGGCCCGCGAGCTGTGCACCTTGAAGGCACAAAACGGCGTGCCCGACTGGAATCAGGTCGAAGCGCTGATCAAAGAGTGGAAACCCGATGCCGTGGTGGTCGGCCTGCCGTTGAATATGGACGGCACGCCCAGCGACATGTGCCTGCGCGCCGAGAAATTCGCCCGCCGCCTCAACGGCCGCTACAACCTGCCCTTCTATACCCACGATGAACGCCTGACCACGTTTGAAGCCAAGGGCGAACGACGTGATCGCGGCGGGCAAAAGGGCAGTTACCGCGACAACCCGGTCGACGCCATCGCCGCCGCCCTGCTGCTGCAAGGCTGGCTCGATGAAAACAGCGCACTGTTCGAATCCTGAAGAGCCGTAACAAGCGACTCTCTATAGCGACAACCCGAGCCACCTCCAGCAGCACCCGGCTCGGGCCCAAGAAGGAGCAACCATGAGCCTGCCCAATCCCGCCGAACTGATCAGCCAGATGGCGATCCGTCTCAAGGCACATCTGGAACACCGTGGCATCAGCGAACCGCGCTACATCGGTATTCGTACCGGCGGCGTCTGGGTTGCCCAGGCGTTGCTCGAAGAACTGGGCAGCGATGCGCCGCTCGGCACCCTGGACGTGTCTTTCTACCGTGACGATTTCAGCCAGAACGGCCTGCACCCGCAGGTGCGCCCTTCGGCGCTGCCGTTTGAGATCGAAGGCCAGGACCTGGTGCTGATCGACGACGTGCTGATGAGTGGCCGCACCATCCGCGCCGCGATGAACGAACTCTTCGACTACGGCCGCCCCGCCAGCGTGACGCTGGTGTGCCTGCTGGACCTGGACGCCGGCGAACTGCCGATCCGCCCGAACGTGGTCGGCGCGACGCTATCGCTGGCCGCCCACGAGCGTGTGAAGCTGTCCGGCCCGGAACTCAAGCTCGAACTGCAAGACCTCGCCCTTTAATTCGCCCTATTGAGAGTCCCCCTCGCGATGACGCCTCTAGAAACCAAGCGCCCGCTGCAGCTCAATGATCAGGGCCAGCTGCGCCACTTCCTCTCGCTCGACGGCTTGCGCCGTGAGCTGCTGACGGAAATCCTCGACACCGCCGACTCGTTCCTCGAAGTCGGCGCCCGGGCAGTGAAGAAAGTCCCGTTGCTGCGCGGCAAGACCGTGTGCAACGTGTTCTTCGAGAACTCCACCCGCACCCGCACCACCTTCGAACTGGCGGCCCAGCGCTTGTCGGCGGACGTGATCACCCTCAACGTCTCGACATCGTCGGCGAGCAAGGGCGAAACCCTGCTCGACACCCTGCGCAACCTGGAAGCCATGGCCGCCGACATGTTCGTCGTGCGTCACGGTGATTCCGGCGCCGCGCACTTCATCGCCGAACACGTGTGCCCGCAAGTGGCGATCATCAACGGCGGCGACGGCCGTCACGCGCACCCGACCCAAGGCATGCTCGACATGCTGACGATCCGTCGGCACAAAGGCAGCTTCGAAAACCTTTCCGTGGCCATCGTTGGCGACATCCTGCACTCGCGGGTAGCGCGCTCGAACATGCTGGCGCTGAAAACCCTCGGCTGCCCGGACATCCGCGTGATCGCGCCGAAAACCCTGCTGCCGATCGGCATCGAGCAATACGGCGTGAAGGTCTACACCGACATGACCGAAGGCCTGAAAGACGTCGACGTGGTGATCATGTTGCGCCTGCAACGCGAACGCATGACTGGCGGCCTGCTGCCGAGCGAGGGCGAGTTCTATCGCCTGTTCGGCCTGACCACCGCGCGCCTGGCCGGGGCCAAACCGGATTGCATCGTCATGCACCCGGGGCCAATCAACCGGGGAGTTGAGATTGAGTCGGCGGTGGCCGACGGTCCGCATTCGGTGATTCTCAACCAGGTAACCTACGGCATCGCGATTCGTATGGCCGTGCTGTCCATGGCCATGAGCGGGCAGACTGCCCAGCGCCAATTCGAGCAGGAGAACGTTCAGTGAAGCTCAGCATTCTCGGCGCCCGCGTGATCGATCCAGTCAGCGGGCTGGATCAAGTGACTGATATCCACATCGAAGCCTGCAAGATCGTCGCCCTTGGCGCCGCACCCGCCGGTTTTGTTGCCGTCGATACCATCGACGCCCAAGGCCTGGTGGCTGCACCGGGGCTGGTTGACCTGAACGTCGCCCTGCGCGAGCCGGGCTACAGCCGCAAAGGCTCGATCGTCAGCGAAACCCGCGCCGCCGCTGCCGGTGGCGTGACCAGCCTGTGCTGCCCGCCGAAAACCAAACCGGTGCTGGACACCTCGGCCGTGGCCGAACTGATCCTCGACCGCGCCCGCGAGGCCGGCAACACCAAGGTGTTCCCGATTGGCGCCCTGAGCAAAGGCCTGGACGGCGAGCAACTGGCCGAGCTCGTGGCGTTGCGCGATGCCGGTTGCGTAGCCTTCGGCAACGGTCTGGAAAGCTTTCGCAACACCCGCACCCTGTGCCGGGCGCTGGAGTACGCGGCGACCTTTGACCTGACGGTGATTTTCAACTCGCAGGACCATGATCTGGCCGAAGGTGGCTTGGCGCATGAAGGCCCGACCGCCAGCTTCCTCGGCTTGCCGGGTATTCCGGAAACCGCAGAAACCGTGGCGCTGGCCCGCGATCTGTTGCTGGTCGAGCAAAGTGGCGTGCGTGCGCACTTCAGCCAGCTGACCAGCGCTCGCGGCGTGGCCCTGATTGCTCAGGCTCAGGCGCGTGGATTGCCGGTGACGGCGGATGTCGCCCTGTACCAGTTGATCCTGACTGATGAAGCGCTGATCGACTTCAGCAGCCTCTATCACGTCCAGCCGCCGCTGCGCACCCGCGCAGACCGTGATGGCTTGCGTGAGGCGGTGAAGTCCGGGGTGGTTTCGGCGATCTCCAGTCATCACCAGCCCCATGAACGGGACGCCAAACTGGCGCCGTTCGGTGCGACGGAACCAGGGATCAGCAGCGTTGAACTGTTGCTGCCGCTGGCGATGACGCTGGTGGAAGACGGTTTGCTCGACCTGCCGACGTTGCTGGCACGCCTGAGTGCCGGGCCTGCGCAAGCCTTGCGCTTGCCGGCGGGGAAACTGGCGGTAGGTGGTGCGGCGGATATCGTGCTGTTCGATCCGGCGGCTTCGACCGTGGCCGGTGAAACCTGGCTGTCCAAGGGTGAGAACTGCCCGTTCATTGGGCATAGCTTGCCGGGCGTGGTGCGTTACACGCTGGTGGATGGGCGGATTAGCCACCAGGCGTAAGACCGCGTTATCCCCATCGCCGGCAAGCCGGCTCCTACAGGTTTATTGGTTGGCCGTGAAATTGCGGACACCACACACCCATTGTAGGAGCCAGCTTGCTGGCGATGCTTTTACTGAAAGGTGCCGCGATTCTGCGCGTTACGCACGGAAACCTGGTCATTCAACGTCCAGAAGTCATACAAAACCCCCAGAAAGAACAACCCGCCCGTCACCAGGTACAGCAATCCGCTGATCCACTTCCCCTGATACATCCGGTGCACGCCGAACACTCCCAGAAACGTCAGCAGAATCCACGCAACGTTGTATTCGATAGGCCCGGCGGTGAAACGCAGGTCCGCTTCACGGTCCATGGCCGGGATCAGGAACACGTCGATCAGCCAGCCGATCCCCAGCAAACCCAGGGTGAAAAACCAGATCGTCCCGGTCACCGGCTTACCGTAATAAAAGCGGTGAGCGCCGGTAAAACCGAAAATCCACAGCAGGTAACCGATCACTTTGCTGTGGGTATCTTGATGTGGAACGGGGTGTCGATAGGTGTTCATGAATGGCCTCGAATCACACGATAGATAAATATTCTTGAATTCTTTGTGACTTTTTTACAGGTGGCCGACGTATGGCAAATGCTACCGTGTCTCCCGTCAAACCCTTATAGCACCTGACTTCTGTCCGACAATTGCGTCTATTTGCCGCGTATTGGGCTCCGTTGACCGCCAGGTTGAATCGACCAACGGCCTCGGAATGACAAAAAAAGCTGTTATAAAGTTTCGCGCTAACCAACACGAGCCTTGCCTAATGCGTCCATTTTTCAAGACATGGCTAACCATTTGCCTTTTGATGCCACTGGCCGCCCACGCCACCAATCGTGAGCAACGTCTTCCTAACGTTAATGGTTACACCCCAAAATCCCATGTTTCTGCTCCTTCGAGCAAAAACAAACAAACTGCCAAGCAACCGACTTCGCTGAGCAAAGCCAACAGCAAGCTTGTCCCGCCGATGGCGACCAAGGAAAGCAGCAATGTGCTGAGCCGTGCCGTCAACGTCCTCGGTACACCTTACCGTTGGGGCGGCAGCAGCCCAAGTAAAGGGTTCGATTGCAGCGGCCTGGTGAAATACGCGTTCAACGACGCCACATTTGACCTGCCGCGCACCTCGAACGCCATGGCCAGCGGTCATGGCGAGAAAGTCGAACGCGGCGACCTGAAGCCGGGGGACCTGATTTTCTTCAACATCAAGAGCCGCCGGGTCAATCACGTTGCCATCTACCTGGGCAACGACCGCTTCATCCACGCACCACGTCGTGGCAAGTCGGTGACCATCGACACCTTGAAGAAACCGTACTGGGAAAGCCACTACGTGGTTGCCAAGCGGGTTCTGCCTAAAGAGAAGAACAGCTTGCAGGTTGTTCAGCGCTGATTCCAAATCCCGGGCCCAACCCGGGATTTTTTTTGACCATAATGTCCCCTTCGCGGGCAAGCCTCGCTCCTACAGGTGATCGCATTCCAATGTAGGAGCGAGGCTTGCCCGCGAAGGCGTATTCGGACTGGTCAAAAATTATCCGGCGACCGCGCCTTATCCCGCGCATGCTCGCGGCTGACCAAGCCCTTGGTCACCATCTCCTTCAAGCACATATCCAGCGTCTGCATCCCCAGATTCCCGCCGGTCTGAATCGACGAGTACATCTGCGCCACCTTGTCCTCGCGGACCAGGTTACGAATCGCCGACGTTCCCAGCATGATTTCGTGCGCCGCGATCCGCCCACCACCGATCTTCTTCACCAGCGTCTGCGATACCACCGCCAGCAGCGACTCGGACAACATCGAACGCACCATCGACTTCTCATCCCCCGGAAACACATCCACGATCCGGTCGATGGTTTTCGCCGCCGACGTGGTGTGCAACGTGCCGAACACCAGATGGCCAGTCTCGGCAGCCGTCAGCGCCAGGCGAATAGTCTCCAGATCACGCATCTCGCCCACCAGAATCACATCCGGGTCTTCCCGCAACGCCGAACGCAGGGCCGTGGCGAAGCTGCGGGTATCGCGATGGACTTCGCGCTGATTGATCAGGCATTTGCGTGATTCGTGGACGAATTCGATCGGGTCTTCAATGGTCAGGATGTGGTGATGACGATGGTTGTTCAGGTAGTCGATCATCGCCGCCAGGGTGGTGGACTTGCCGGAACCGGTCGGGCCGGTGACTAATACCAGGCCACGGGGGGAGTCGGTAATCTTGCGAAACACTTCCCCCATCCCGAGGTCCTCCATGCTCAGGACCTTCGACGGAATGGTCCGGAACACCGCGCCGGCGCCACGGCTCTGGTTGAACGCATTGACCCGGAAACGCGCAACACCGGGCACCTCAAAGGAAAAGTCGGTTTCCAGGTGTTTCTCGAAATCCACACGCTGGGTGTCGTTCATGATGTCGTAGACCAGCTCCTGAACTTCCTTGTGATCCAGGGCTGGCAGATTGATGCGTCGCACATCGCCGTCGACGCGAATCATCGGTGGCAGGCCTGCCGACAGGTGTAAGTCGGACGCTCCTTGTTTGGCGCTGAACGCCAGCAGTTCAGTGATATCCATAGCACTCCTCAATTCCAGTAGAATGCCGCCAACCTCAGACCCGCTGGCGCCTCTTGAATGTCCACGATAGCAGACAACATTGCACTGGTTAGTTCACGCATCCGGGCTGCCGCCCTCGCCGCCCACCGTGACGAACACAGCGTCCAGCTCCTGGCCGTGAGCAAGACCAAGCCCGCCGAGGCCCTGCGCGAAGCACATGCCGCCGGCCTGCGCGACTTTGGCGAGAACTACCTGCAGGAAGCCCTGGGCAAACAGCTCGAATTGGCCGACCTGCCCTTGATCTGGCACTTCATCGGCCCCATTCAATCGAACAAGACTCGCGCTATCGCCGAGCACTTCGCTTGGGTGCATTCCGTGGATCGTTTGAAAATCGCACAACGCCTGTCCGAACAACGCCCTGCCGATCTGCCGCCACTGAACATCTGCATCCAGGTCAATGTCAGCGGTGAGGCCAGCAAATCCGGCTGCACCCCGGCCGATCTGCCGGCCCTGGCCAACGCCATCAGCGAACTGCCGCGCATCAAGCTGCGCGGGCTGATGGCGATTCCCGAGCCGACGGAAGATCGCGCCGCCCAGGACGCCGCTTTTGCTGCCGTGCAAAGCCTGCAAGCCAGCCTGAACCTGCCGCTCGACACACTTTCCATGGGAATGAGCCATGACCTCGAGTCAGCCATCGCCCAAGGCGCCACCTGGGTCCGCATCGGTACGGCCCTGTTTGGCGCCCGTGATTACGGTCAACCGTGAAATGGCTGACCTACTTCTCTATAAGGACCTGACATGAGCAAAACTCGTATTGCCTTTATCGGTGCCGGCAACATGGCCGCCAGCCTGATCGGCGGCCTGCGCGCCAAAGGTCTGGACGCCGCGCAGATCCGCGCCAGCGATCCGGGCGCAGAAACCCGCACCAAAGTGAACGCCGAACACGGCATCGAAGTATTCGCTGACAACGCCGAGGCCATTCAAGGCGCCGACGTGGTCGTTCTGGCGGTCAAACCGCAAGCGATGAAAGCCGTGTGCGAAGCGATTCGCCCGAGCTTGATACCGGATCAACTGGTGGTGTCCATCGCTGCCGGCATCACCTGCGCCAGCATGAACAACTGGCTCGGCGCGCAACCGATCGTGCGCTGCATGCCCAACACCCCGGCGCTGCTGCGTCAGGGCGTGAGCGGTTTGTTCGCCACCGCCGAAGTCACCGCAGAACAGCGCCAACAGGCGCAAGAACTGCTGTCGGCCGTGGGCATCGCCTTGTGGCTGGATGAAGAGCAGCAACTGGACGCCGTCACCGCTGTCTCCGGCTCGGGCCCGGCGTATTTCTTCCTGTTGATCGAAGCCATGACCGCCGCCGGCGTGAAGCTCGGCCTGCCGGCGGACATCGCCGCCCAACTGACCCTGCAAACTGCCTTGGGCGCCGCACACATGGCGGTTGCCAGCGATGTCGACGCGGCTGAACTGCGTCGCCGTGTGACATCGCCGGCGGGCACCACAGAAGCTGCAATCAAATCGTTCCAGGCTGGCGGCTTCGAAGCGCTGGTAGAAAAAGCACTCGGCGCCGCTGCGCACCGCTCGGCCGAGATGGCTGAGCAGCTCGGTCGCTAATCAGCCCTTACAAAGGAATAAATGATGCTAGGACTCAACGACGCTGCCATTTTCATCATCAAGACCCTGGGCAGCCTGTATCTGCTGATTGTGCTGTTGCGCTTCATCCTGCAACTGGTCCGGGCGAACTTCTACAACCCGCTCTGCCAGTTCATCGTCAAGGCTACCCAGCCGCTGCTCAAGCCGCTGCGCCGGGTCATCCCGAGCATGTTCGGGCTGGATATGTCGTCACTGGTGCTGGCGCTGATCGTGCAGATGCTGCTGATCGCGGTCATCGTGTCGCTCAAAGGCTTCATGGTCGACTGGGTGCTGCTGGTGCCGTGGGCGCTGATTGCGCTGTTCTCGCTGTTTTTGAACATCCTGTTCTACGCGATGATCATCAGCGTGATTCTGTCCTGGGTCGCGCCGGGTAGCCACAATCCGGGCGCCGAGCTGGTCGCGCAGATTACCGAACCGGTACTGGCTCCGTTCCGCCGGATCATTCCGAACCTGGGCGGCCTCGACATCTCGCCGATCTTTGCGTTTATCGTGATCCAGTTGCTGCAAAGCTGGCTGATTCCGCGGCTGGCGTACTTTGCCCTGATGCCGCAGGGGCTGCTTGGTCTGATCTGATCAGGAAGACCGCATCATCGTTCTTCGCGGGCAAGCCTCGCTCCTACAGATTTAGAGTCGATCGCGATATTGGCGAACGACACATTACCTGTAGGAGCGAGGCTTGCCCGCGAATGTAGCGCCTCGGTTCAACTGAATGAAATCAGGCCCGGCCTTTGCTTGCCGCTAACCCCACCGGTCTTTAGACTTACGCCTCATTTCAACGAGAGCAGGGTCGATGCCAACTGCCTTTCCCGCCGATTCTGTTGGTCTGGTGACGCCGCAAGTGGCGCACTTCAGTGAACCCCTGGCCCTGGCCTGTGGCCGTTCGCTCCCAGCGTATGACCTGATTTACGAAACCTACGGCACGCTGAACGCCACGGCGAGCAACGCCGTGCTGATCTGTCACGCCTTGTCCGGTCACCATCACGCCGCCGGCTTCCACAGCCCCGACGACCGCAAACCCGGTTGGTGGGACAGCTGCATCGGCCCCGGCAAGCCAATCGACACCAACAAGTTCTTCGTGGTCAGCCTGAACAACCTCGGCGGTTGCAACGGCTCCACGGGCCCGAGCAGCGTCAACCCGGAAACCGGAAAGCCGTTCGGCGCCGATTTCCCGGTGCTGACCGTGGAAGACTGGGTGCACAGCCAGGCGCGCCTGGCCGACCGGATCGGCATCAGCCAATGGGCCGCCGTGATTGGCGGCAGCCTCGGCGGCATGCAGGCGATGCAATGGAGCATCACCTACCCCGATCGCATTCGTCACTGCCTGGCCATTGCCTCGGCACCGAAACTGTCGGCACAGAACATCGCCTTCAACGAAGTCGCACGCCAGGCAATCCTCACCGACCCCGAATTCCACGGCGGTTCGTTCCAGGAAGCGGGCGTGATCCCCAAGCGCGGCTTGATGCTGGCGCGGATGGTCGGGCACATCACTTATCTGTCCGATGACTCGATGGGCGAAAAATTCGGCCGTGGCCTGAAGAGCGAAAAGCTCAACTACGACTTCCACAGCGTCGAGTTCCAGGTTGAAAGCTACCTGCGTTATCAGGGCGAAGAGTTCTCCGGGCGTTTCGATGCCAACACTTACCTGCTGATGACCAAGGCGCTGGACTACTTCGACCCGGCGGCGAACTTCGACGATGACCTGGCGAAAACCTTCGCCGGCGCTTCGGCCAAGTTCTGCGTGATGTCCTTCACCACCGACTGGCGCTTCTCCCCGGCCCGCTCGCGGGAACTGGTGGACGCGCTGATGGCGGCCAAGAAAGACGTCTGCTACCTCGAGATCGACGCTCCGCAAGGCCACGACGCCTTCCTGATTCCGATCCCGCGTTACTTGCAGGCGTTCAGCAATTACATGAACCGCATTACGTTGTGAGAAAGCCATGAGAGCTGATCTGGAAATCATCCAGGAATGGATCCCCGCCGGCAGCCGCGTGCTCGACCTCGGTTGCGGTGACGGCGAGCTGCTGACGTGGCTGCGCGACAACAAGCAAGTCACCGGCTACGGCCTGGAAAACGACCCGGACAACATCGCCGAGTGCGTGGCCAAGGGCATCAACGTGATCGAGCAGGACCTGGACAAGGGCCTGGGCAACTTTGCCAGCAACAGTTTCGACGTCGTGGTCATGACCCAGGCGCTGCAAGCCGTGCACTACCCGGACAAGATCCTCGACGAAATGCTGCGGGTCGGTCGCCAATGCATCATCACCTTCCCCAACTTCGGTCACTGGCGCTGCCGCTGGTACCTGGCGAGCAAGGGCCGGATGCCGGTGTCCGAGTTTCTGCCGTACACCTGGTACAACACGCCGAACATCCACTTTTGCACTTTCGAAGACTTTGAAGCACTTTGCCGCGAACGTGAAGCCAAGGTCATTGATCGGCTTGCCGTGGATCAACAGCATCGGCACGGGTGGGCCAGTAAGCTATGGCCTAATCTGTTAGGTGAGATCGGTATTTACCGCGTCAGCAGTCCAGGACTGCAGGATCACAAGGTCGCGGTCTGAACCACGACATTCCAAGGAGAACGATCATGGGTCGTCTAGCGCTGTTTTTACTCACTGCCTGCCTGAGCGTCACCGCCATGGCTGCCGATGCCATCAAAGGTGAGCGTCAGGAAAAATTCGGTGATGTGACGGTGCACTACAACACCTTCAACTCCACGTTCCTGACACCGGAGATCGCCAAATCGGCCGAACTGATCCGCAGCAAGAACCAGGGCGTGATCAACGTGTCGGTGATCAAGGATGGCAAACCGCTGGTCTCTAACGTCAGCGGCACGGTCAAAGACCTCACTAGCCAAAGTGTGCCGTTGAAGTTCAAGCAGATCACCGAACAAGGCGCGGTCTACTACATCGCGCAATACCCGGTCGATCAGCAGGAAATCCGCACCTTCGAAATCAAGGTGCAGACCGGCGACAAAATCAACACCATCAATTTCAACCAAGAGCTTTTCCCCGGCGAATGATCAATTTCACGCAACTCGTACTGGCCAGCCACAACGCCGGCAAACTCAAGGAACTCCAGGCCATGCTCGGCGACTCGGTGCATCTGCGCTCGATCGGCGAGTTCAGCAGCGTCGAGCCTGAAGAAACCGGTCTGTCGTTCGTCGAGAACGCCATTCTCAAGGCCCGCAATGCCGCGCGCATTTCCGGCCTGCCGGCGCTGGCCGACGATTCCGGGTTGGCGGTGGATTTCCTTGGCGGCGCGCCGGGGATCTACTCGGCTCGTTACGCTGACGGCAAGGGTGATGCGGCGAACAACGCCAAACTGCTCGATGCCTTGAAAGACGTGCCGCAAGCCGAGCGCGGTGCGCAGTTCGTCTGCGTGCTGGCGCTGGTGCGTCACGCTGATGATCCGCTGCCGATCCTCTGCGAAGGGCTGTGGCATGGGCGCATCCTGACCCAAGCCAGTGGCGAGCACGGTTTCGGTTACGATCCGCTGTTCTGGGTGCCCGAGCGCGATTGCTCCAGCGCCGAGCTGAGCCCGAGCGACAAGAACCTCATCAGCCACCGCGCCCGTGCAATGGATCTGCTGCGCCAGCGTCTGGGCTTGAAATGACCCGTGAATCATCCGCGCCACCGCTGATCTACGGCGGCGGCGCACAATCGCCTCGGGCTGCGCTTCCCGTGCTGCCGCCCCTGGCGCTGTACATCCACATCCCGTGGTGTGTGCGCAAATGCCCTTATTGCGACTTCAACTCCCACACCGCCAGCCCGGTGCTGCCGGAAGAAGAGTACGTCGACGCCTTGCTGGCGGACCTTGATCAGGATTTGCACGCGGTCTACGGCCGCGAGTTGAGCTCGATCTTCTTTGGTGGTGGCACGCCGAGCCTGTTCAGCGCCGAAGCCTTGGGCCGCTTGCTCAAAGGCGTCGAGCAACGGATTCCGTTTGCCAGCGACATTGAAATCACCCTGGAGGCCAATCCGGGCACGTTCGAGCAAGAGAAGTTCGTGGCCTACCGCGCGCTGGGCATCAATCGGCTCTCGATCGGCATCCAGAGCTTTCAGGAAGAGAAACTCAAGGCTCTGGGGCGGATTCACAACGGCGATGAAGCGGTGCGTGCCGCCGGCATGGCGCGCCAGGCCGGGTTCGATAACTTCAACCTGGACTTGATGCACGGTTTGCCCGATCAGTCGCTGGACGACGCCTTGAGCGATCTGCGCCAGGCCATCGCCCTGAAGCCGACCCACTTGTCCTGGTATCAGCTGACGCTGGAGCCGAACACGGTGTTCTGGAACCAGCCGCCTCTGCTGCCGGAAGACGACACGCTGTGGGATATTCAGGAAGCCGGCCAGGCGCTGCTCGCCGAACACGGTTACGCACAATACGAAGTCTCGGCGTATGCCCAGCCCGGTCGTCCGGCGCGGCATAACCTCAATTACTGGAGCTTCGGCGACTTCATCGGCATCGGCGCCGGCGCCCACGGCAAGCTCAGTCACCCGGACGGGCGCATCGTGCGCACCTGGAAGACGCGCCTGCCGAAGGATTACCTGAACCCGGCGAAAAGCTTCAAGGCTGGCGAGAAAGCGCTGACCAACGATGAACTGCCGTTCGATTTCCTGATGAACGCTTTGCGCCTGACTGATGGGGTCGAATCGCGGCTGTATCCGGAGCGCACCGGGCTGAGCCTGGAAAGCCTCGCCGAAGGCCGCCGCGAAGCCGAACAAAGCGGCCTGTTGCAGGTCGAACCGTCACGCCTGGCGGCCACCGAGCGCGGGCAATTGTTCCTCAATGATTTGCTGCAAACATTTCTGAGCTGATTTCAGCCGTAAGGGAAAACGAATGGATTTGATACTCGACCTGCTCGCCACCGTCTCCCGCTGGAGCCGCAGTAACCTGTCGGAAATCTCTCTGGCGCTGGTGGGCTGTTTGCTGGTGCTGTTCGGCGCGGACATCAAAGCCTGGATCGATCAACGCCTTGGCAGCATCGCCGGCGCTTTGCGCGTCCCGTTGCTCGCGCTGGTGTGCATGATCGGCAGCGGTGCCGCGCTGATCTACGCCACACCGTGGATCGTTCGTGGTTTGAGCCAGTTCAACAACTACAGCCTGGCACCGGTATTGTTGGTGGTGTTGGTGCTGATTGGCGTAGTCGCCGACCGCCGCTGATTTCCGGACACAAAAAAACCTGTAGGAGCCAGCTTGCTGGCGATGGTGTGTCAGTCAACATTGATATGTCTGACACTCCATCGCCAGCAAGCCGGCTCCTACAGGTTTATTGCGTAGGGCTCAGGACTGCTTTTCGAACTTCAGGTCCCACACGCCATGCCCAAGACGTTCGCCACGGCGTTCGAACTTGGTGATCGGGCGCTCGGCCGGGCGTGGCACGCACTTGCCGTCTTCGGCGAGGTTGCGATAACCCGGCGCAACGTTCATCACTTCCAGCATGTACTCAGCGTACGGTTCCCAGTCGGTGGCCATGTGCAGAATACCGCCGACCTTCAACTTGCTGCGCACCAGTTCAGCGAACGACGCCTGAACGATACGACGCTTGTGGTGGCGGCTCTTGTGCCAAGGGTCCGGGAAAAACAGCATCAGGCGATCGAGGCTGTTGTCGGCCACGCAACGGTTGAGCACTTCGATCGCGTCGCAATCGTAGACCCGCAGGTTGGTCAGCCCCTGAGTCAGCACGCCATTGAGCAGCGCGCCCACACCCGGACGGTGCACTTCCACGCCAATGAAATCCTGTTCCGGCGAAGCGGCGGCCATTTCCAGCAGCGAATGGCCCATGCCGAAACCGATTTCCAGCGAACGCGGTGCCGAGCGACCGAACACCTGGTCGAAGTCCACCGGTGCGTCGGCCAATGGCAGCACAAACAGCGGCGTGCCCTGCTCCAGACCTTTTTGCTGGCCTTCGGTCATGCGCCCGGCGCGCATCACGAAACTCTTGATGCGGCGGTGTTGGCGCTCGTCACCTTCTTCCGTCTGGATTGGCGTGTCGTTTGATTCAGTCATCAATGGCTCTTACTTGATCAGACCATCCAGCGGCGAAGAGGCGCTGGCATAGAGTTTTTTCGGCATGCGGCCGGCGAGGTAGGCCAGGCGGCCTGCAACGATGGCGTGTTTCATGGCTTCAGCCATCATGATCGGCTGCTGGGCATGGGCGATGGCCGAGTTCATCAGCACCGCCTCGCAACCCAGCTCCATGGCGATGGTGGCATCGGAAGCGGTACCGACACCGGCATCCACCAGCACGGGAATCTTGGCCTCTTCGAGGATGATTTGCAGGTTGTACGGGTTGCAGATCCCCAGGCCCGTGCCGATCAGACCGGCCAGCGGCATGACCGCGATGCAGCCGATTTCCGCCAGTTGACGGGCGATGATCGGGTCATCGCTGGTGTAGACCATCACGTCGAAGCCTTCCTTGACCAGCACTTCGGCGGCCTTGAGGGTTTCGATCACGTTGGGGAACAGGGTTTTCTGGTCCGCCAGCACTTCCAGCTTCACCAAGTTGTGGCCACCGAGCAGCTCACGGGCCAGGCGGCAGGTGCGCACAGCCTCGGTAGCGTCGAAGCAACCGGCGGTGTTAGGCAGGAAGGTGTAGCGATCCGGCCGCAGGACTTCGAGCAGGTTCGGTTCGCCCGGGGTCTGGCCGAGGTTGGTGCGGCGCACGGCGAAGGTGACGATCTCGGCACCCGAGGCCTCGATGGCCAGGCGGGTTTCTTCCATGTCGCGGTACTTGCCGGTGCCTACCAGCAAACGCGACTGGTAAGTACGACCGGCCAGGACGAAGGGCTTGTCGCTACGAACGATGCTCATGGGAAATCCTCTGTAGGGGTGAGGTTCTTGCAGAATTCTGTGCCCTTGCGGGCCGGGCGACTAGCCGCCGCCGATGGCGTGTACCACTTCGACGGAATCGCCGTCGTTCAATGTGGTGTCCGCATGCTGGCTGCGCGGGACGATATCCAGATTGAGTTCGACCGCTACCCGGCGTCCGGTCAGTTCCAGACGGGTCAGCAGGGCCGCAACGGTTTCACCGTCGGGCAGTTCAAGGGATTCGCCGTTCAACTGAATGCGCATGCCGGATGCCGCCATCATTTTTAGGGGCTGGCATTCTAGCCCGATCAGTCTTGGCGACCCAAGCCATTCGTCAGACACGGACCTTGTAGGAGCGAGCCTGCTCGCGAAAAACGCACGGACAACGCGCTCTTACAGCAATTACGCGTAATCGTTGACGTCCATCGCGAGCGAGCAGGTCTCGCTCCTACAGATCAGGCCAACCGCCAGGCGGCAAGGCCCAGACAGAGCCAACCGATCAGGAATGCCAGGCCACCGAAAGGGGTAATGATCCCGAGCTTGCCGATGCCAGTCGTGGTCAACACGTACAAACTGCCGGAAAACAGCAGGATGCCAATGGCAAACGAGGCGCCGGCCCACGTGATCAAACGACCCGGAATCTGCGTGGCAAGCAGCGCCACACCCAGCAACGCCAAGGTGTGCACCAATTGGTAGGTGACGCCAGTGTGGAAAATCGTCAGATATTCAGGCGTCAGGCGGCTTTTCAAGCCATGGGCGGCGAATGCGCCAAGGGCAACGCCGGTGAAACCGAAGAAAGCGGCCAGCATCAGAAAGCCACGCAGCATGAAGAACTCCAGTCAGACTCGATCAACAGGGTCTGTATAATGGCCCGCTCAATGGGTTCGGCCAAGCCATCTCTATGCTGCGTTTATTTTTACGACGATTTACAAAGGCCGTGCTCTGGTTCGCGGGCGGCAGCGTATTGCTGGTGCTGATTTTCCGCGTGGTACCGCCACCGGGCACGACGCTGATGGTCGAGCGCAAGATCGAATCCTGGTTCGACGGCGAGCCCATCGACCTGCAACGCACCTGGAAACCCTGGGATGAAATCTCCGACGACCTAAAAGTCGCAGTGATTGCCGGTGAGGATCAGAAATTCCCGGAGCACTGGGGTTTTGACCTCGGCGCGATCCGCGCAGCCCTGGCGCACAACGAGCTGGGGGGGTCGGTTCGCGGCGCCAGCACCTTGAGCCAGCAAGTGTCGAAAAACCTGTTTTTATGGTCCGGCCGTAGCTGGCTGCGCAAAGGTCTGGAAGCCTGGTTTACCGGGCTGATCGAAGTGTTCTGGCCCAAACAGCGGATTCTTGAGGTGTACCTGAACAGCGTCGAGTGGGATGACGGGGTGTTTGGCGCGGAAGCGGCGGCTCGGCATCACTTTGGCGTGAGCGCCAAGTCGCTGTCCCGGCAGCAGGCCAGTTATCTGGCGGCTGTATTGCCTAACCCACGGGTGTGGAGCGCGAGTCACCCGACGAATTACGTCGCACGTCGCGCCGGGTGGATTCGGCAGCAGATGAGCCAGTTGGGTGGCGACAGTTATCTGCTGGGGCTCAACGATTCGCGCCGGGCGCCTTGGGCCCAGTGATTGACGCTATCCCTGTAGGAGCGAGCCTGCTCGCGAAAAACGCGCAGACAACGCGTTCTTCCAGCAATTACGCGTAATCGTTGACGTCCATCGCGAGCAGGCTCGCTCCTACAGGGGTTGGGACGTGAATCAGAAATAGCCGATACAAACAAAAACGCCCCGATCAATGATCGGGGCGTTTTTTATTGCCTTTGCGCAGCTTAGGCGGCGATCGACAACTTGAGCTTGTTCATCGCGCTCTTCTCGAGCTGACGAATACGCTCGGCCGACACGTTGTACTTCTGCGCCAGGTCGTGCAGCGTGGCTTTCTCTTCAGCCAACCAGCGCTGATAAAGGATGTCACGGCTGCGGTCGTCCAGCACTTCCAGCGCTTCGTGCAGGTTGTGATTGGAGTTGTCGCTCCAGTCGGCGTCTTCCAGTTGACGGGCCGGGTCGTACCGGTGGTCTTCCAGATAGTTGGCCGGCGACTGGAAAGCGCTGTCGTCGTCCGCTTCTGCGGCCGGGTCGAAGGCCATGTCATGGCCGGTCAGTCGACTTTCCATCTCGCGCACTTCCCGCGGCTCTACGCCGAGGCTTTCCGCCACGCGATGGACTTCCTCGTTGTTCAGCCACGCCAGACGTTTCTTCTGGCTGCGCAGGTTGAAGAACAGCTTGCGCTGGGCCTTGGTGGTCGCGACTTTCACAATGCGCCAGTTGCGCAGAATGAACTCGTGAATTTCCGCCTTGATCCAGTGCACAGCGAACGAAACCAGACGCACACCCATTTCCGGGTTGAAGCGCTTCACGGCCTTCATCAGACCAACGTTACCTTCCTGGATCAGGTCAGCCTGAGCCAGACCGTAGCCAGAATAGCTACGGGCGATATGTACGACAAAACGCAGGTGGGCGAGCACCATCTGCCGAGCCGCCCCCAAATCCTGCTCATAGTAGAGACTCTCGGCCAGTTCACGCTCCTGCTCCGGCGTCAGCAATGGAATGCTGTTGACGGTGTGCACGTAGGCCTCCAGGTTCGCACCCGGGACCAGAGCATATGCAGGTTGCAAAGAATTGGTCATACGAAAAAACCTCCGTCTTACAAACTCGTGCAGTTCAGCACTGCGAAAATTGACCGGAAACCAAAAGACAAGTTCCCATAAACGCTGAAAGGTCAATACGAGCAAAATGATACTACTTAGGCGCAAGCTCCCTCAGGTGGCGTGCGACTGCAATCCATGCACCGATATACCCTAACAGCACCGCGCCAAGCAAGAGAGACAGACCGTCGGCAACTGGCACTCCGGCCAGCGCAAAATTACTGCCATACAAACCCGCCAGTCCAACCACTGCCTCGTTCAGCCAGTTCAGGCCAAACGCCAATACGCCCCAGGAAAGTATCCCCGCACCGAAGCCATACAACGCACCCATATATAGAAAGGGCCTGCGCACATAGCTGTCAGTGCCGCCGACGAGTTTAATCACTTCTATCTCTGTGCGGCGGTTTTCAATATGAAGACGAATGGTATTGCCTATCACCAAAAGTAATGCAGAAATCAGAAGCACGGTCAGACCGAAGACAAAACGGTCACCCAGCTTGAGGATGGCTGCCAGACGCTCGACCCAGACTAGATCAAGTTGCGCCTGTTGTACCTTCGGGAGCTCGGAAAGTTTTTGTCGTAATGCTTCAAGCGCGGGCTTGTCGACCTCGTTCGGGGTCACCAGCACCACGCCTGGCAGCGGGTTTTCCGGCAGTTCCTTCAACGCTTCGCCCAGGCCGGACTGCTGCTGAAACTCTTCCAGCGCCTGATCACGACCGACATATTCGGCATCAGCTACGCCCCGAATGCCTTTGATCTGATCGCGCAACGATTCGCCTTCAGCCGGGCTGACCTCAAGTTGCAGGTACAGGGAAATCTGCGCCGCGCGCTGCCAGGAACCGCCGAGACGTTCGACGTTACTTAGCAGAAGTGACAGGCCCATCGGCAAACTCAGGGCAACCGCCATCACCATGCAGGTGAAGAAACTGCCGATGGGGTGCTTGCCCAGGCGCCGCAGACTGTCCAGCAGACTGGCGCGATGGCTTTCTATCCAGGCGCGGAACAGCGTGGCGAAGTCCGGACCGTCGTCATCGTCGTGTTTTTTCTTCTGCGGTTGCGGATCGGCGGCTTTCGGCGCCACGCGTTCGGAGACTTTAGGGCTGCGTGTCGCACTCATTCCCCAGCCTCCCCGTCACCGATCAGTCGGCCGCGTTGCAGAGTCAGCATGCGGTGACGCATGCGGGCGATCAGGGCCAGGTCGTGACTGGCGATCAGCACGCTGGTGCCCAGACGGTTGATGTCTTCGAACACGCCCATGATCTCGGCCGCCAGGCGCGGGTCGAGGTTACCGGTCGGTTCATCCGCCAGCAGCAAGGCCGGGCGGTGAACGATGGCGCGGGCGATGCCGACGCGCTGCTGCTGGCCGGTGGACAGGTCGCCGGGGTACAGATCGGTCTTGTCCGACAGCGCCACGCGCTCCAGTGCCGAATCCACACGCTTGGCGATTTCGGCCTTGGACAAACCAAGAATCTGCAACGGCAGGGCCACGTTATTGAACACCGTGCGATCGAACAACAACTGGTGGTTCTGGAACACCACGCCGATCTGCCGACGCAGGTAAGGAATCTGCGCGTTGCTGATGGTGCCGAGATCCTGACCGGCCAGCAGCAATTTGCCGGTGGTCGGACGCTCCATGGCCAGCAGCAGGCGCAACAAGGTGCTTTTACCGGCGCCGGAATGGCCGGTTACAAACAAGAATTCGCCCCGACGGACTCGAAAGCTCAGCTCATGCAAGCCGACGTGACCGTTCGGGTAGCGTTTACCGACCTGTTCGAAACGAATCATGAACGCTCCCGCTCGGCAAACAGTGCCTGGACAAAGGGTTCTGCTTCAAAGGTACGCAAGTCATCGATGCCTTCACCGACGCCGATGTAACGAATCGGCAGGCCGAACTGCTTGGCCAGGGCGAAAATCACCCCGCCCTTGGCGGTGCCGTCGAGCTTGGTCAGCGCCAGGCCGGTCAGTTCGACGGTCTGGTTGAATTGCTTGGCCTGGTTGATGGCGTTCTGCCCGGTGCCGGCGTCGAGCACCAGCAGCACTTCATGCGGCGCGTCGGCGTCGAGCTTGCCGATAACCCGGCGAACCTTCTTCAACTCTTCCATCAAATTGTCTTTGGTGTGCAGGCGGCCGGCGGTGTCGGCGATCAACACGTCAATGCCACGGGCCTTGGCGGCTTGCACAGCGTCGAAGATCACCGAAGCCGAGTCGGCGCCGGTGTGCTGGGCGATCACCGGAATCTTGTTGCGCTCGCCCCAGACCTGCAATTGCTCGACTGCGGCGGCGCGGAAGGTGTCGCCCGCCGCCAGCATGACTTTCTTGCCTTCGAGTTGCAGCTTCTTCGCCAGCTTACCGATGGTGGTGGTCTTGCCGGCGCCGTTGACGCCAACGACCAGGATCACGAACGGCTTGTTCTGCGAGGTGATTTTCAGGGGTTGCTCGACCGGCTTGAGCATCGCCGCCAGTTCCGCCTGCAAGGACTTGTACAGCGCGTCGGCGTCGGCCAGCTCTTTGCGGGCAACCTTTTGGGTCAGGCGCTGGATGATCACCGAAGTCGCTTCAACGCCCACGTCGGCGGTCAGCAGACGGGTTTCGATGTCTTCAAGCAGCTCGTCATCGATGATTTTCTTGCCAAGGAACAGGCTCGCCATGCCTTCGCCGATGCTGGCGCTGGTCTTGGACAGGCCTTGCTTGAGGCGGGCGAAGAAACCGGCTTTGGTTTCTTCGGTACGCACTGGCTCGGCGGGTGTTTCGACCGGCACGACGGGCGCGGCGGCAACGGGGGCGACGACCGGCGCAGGCACTGGTGCTTGAACAACTGGAGCAGCCGGCGCAACAAAGGCTGGAATCACAGGCTCAGGAACAACAGGCGCAGGTTCGGCCACAACAACTGGCTCAATCACTGGCACCTGAACGGGCGTAGGAGAAAACGCACTCGGCGCAGGAATCGGCGGCGTAATGTGCGGCGCCAGCTCATCTTCGACCAACGATACCGGCTCTTCCGCTACCGGCAAGGTCAGCCACGGCTCGGCGGTAGGCGTCAGCGGCTGCTCAGCCACGACGTCAGGTTGCGCCTCAACCACCGCTTGCAGCACCGGCTCGGAGATCGGCAGGACAACCGGCGCCGGCGCTTCATCTATTACCGGCGCAGGTACTGGCTCAGGAATGGGCTGTGGCTGTTCGACGACGGTTTCCTGCGGCTTTTTGCGCAGCCATCCGAACAGGCTTTTCTTCTCGCCAGCCGCAGCTGGGGCTTTCTTGTCGTCGTTGGAACCAAACATGGAGGACGGCTATCTCACGGTAGCGACGCGCCAAAGGGCGCCTCGGCAAATAAATATTCGATGCAGAACAGACTGCGATTGACCCAGCTTGTTCACGCGCAACATTTTGTAGAGGTGCAAGTGGCACCTCACGGAAACGATTTCACGAAGGACTAACGCGGCAAAATCGGCGAAAAAGCAGAGTTTAGTTGATAAATTCCAACCTTCTGCCGCAAACCCATACAACCTGATCAAACGCAAAGGCCTGATAGGCGTGGCCGCCAGTAAAACGGATCAGTATCCTAGCACCCTCTCGCCCGCCGACGCTAAGACCAAGCGGGCAGCTCAACAGGTTTAAAAACGAATGAATGCTCTAGCCCGCCGCGCTGCAGGCCTGCTGCTCAGCACAGTTTGTCTGCCACTTTCAGTCTTTGCTGCCGATCCGCAACCCACCCACGAATTCACCCTCGACAATGGCCTGAAGGTCATCGTGCGCGAAGACCATCGCGCGCCGGTGGTGGTTTCCCAGGTCTGGTACAAGGTCGGGTCCAGCTACGAGACGCCGGGGCAGACCGGTTTGTCCCACGCTTTGGAACACATGATGTTCAAGGGCAGCGAGAAAGTCGGTCCCGGCGAAGCCTCGCTGATCCTGCGCGACCTCGGCGCCGAAGAGAACGCGTTCACCAGCGACGACTTCACCGCTTATTACCAGGTGCTGGCTCGCGACCGTCTGGGCGTGGCCTTCGAACTCGAAGCCGACCGCATGGCCAGCCTGCGCCTGCCGGCCGATGAGTTCGCCCGCGAGATTGAGGTCATTAAAGAAGAACGTCGCCTGCGCACCGACGACAAGCCGATGTCCAAGGCCTACGAACGCTTCAAGGCCATGGCCTACCCGGCCAGCGGTTACCACACGCCGACCATCGGCTGGATGGCTGACCTGGACCGCATGAAAGTCGAAGAGCTGCGCCACTGGTACCAATCCTGGTACGTGCCGAACAACGCCACGCTGGTGGTCGTCGGCGACGTAACCCCGGACGAAGTGAAAACCCTGGCCCAGCGCTACTTCGGTCCAATCGCCAAGCGTGATGTGCCGCCGGCGAAGAAACCGATGGAACTGGCCGAGCCCGGCGAACGGCAGATTACGCTGCACGTGCAGACCCAACTGCCGAGCCTGATGCTGGGCTTCAACGTGCCAAGCATCGCCACCGCCGAAGACAAACGTTCGGTCAACGCCTTGCGCCTGATCTCGGCCCTGCTCGACGGCGGCTACAGCGGACGCATCCCGACGCAACTGGAGCGCGGCGAAGAGCTGGTGTCCGGCGGTTCGTCGAGCTACGACGCCTACACCCGCGGCGACAGCCTGTTCACCCTGTCGGCATCGCCGAACACCCAGAAAAACAAAACCATGGCCCAGGCCGAAGCCGGCTTGTGGAAGCTGCTCGAACAGCTGAAAACCACCGCGCCGTCCGCCGAAGAGCTGGAGCGCGTGCGGGCTCAAGTGATTGCCGGACTGGTTTACGAGCGCGATTCGATCACCAGCCAGGCCACCGCTATCGGCCAACTGGAAACCGTCGGCCTGTCCTGGAAACTGATGGACACCGAACTGGCCGAACTGGAAAGCGTCACGCCGGAGGACATCCAGAAAGCCGCCAAGCTGTATTTCACCCGCGAACGTCTCAGCGTCGCCCATGTCCTGCCACTGGAGACGACTCATGAGTGAGCATAAAAAACCACGTCTGGCCCTGATCGGCCTGGTCGCTGTCGCATTGATTGGCTCCGCTGCCTTCTATTTCCTGAAGACCGACCACTCCAGCGCCAGCGAAGCCCTCGACAAGGCCAAGTCCAGCCAGAAACTGCAATCGCTGGCCGAACTCGACGGCAAGGCACCGAGCCGCCGCTCGCTCAACGTGCAAACCTGGAACACCGCCGAAGGCGCCAAGGTGTTGTTCGTTGAAGCCCGCGAGTTGCCGATGTTCGACATGCGCCTGATCTTCGCCGCCGGCAGCAGCCAGGACGGCGATGCGCCGGGCCTGGCGGTACTGACCAATGCGATGCTCAACGAAGGTGTGGCCGGCAAAGATGTCGGCGCTATCGCTCAAGGCTTCGAAGGCCTGGGCGCTGACTTTGGCAACGGTGCGTTCAAGGACATGGCGCTGGCGTCGCTGCGCAGCCTCAGTGCCACCGACAAACGCGAGCCTGCGTTGAAGTTGTTCTCCGAAGTTGTCGGCAAACCGACCTTCCCCGCCGATTCGTTTGCGCGCATCAAGAACCAGATGCTCGCCGGCTTCGAATACCAGAAACAGAACCCCGGCAAACTGGCCAGTATCGAGCTGATGAACCGCTTGTACGGCGATCACCCGTACGCGCATTCCAGCGATGGCACGGCGAAAACCGTACCAGCCATCACCCTGGCTCAGTTGAAGACGTTCCATGAAAAAGCCTACGCCGCCGGCAACGTGGTGATAGCGCTGGTGGGGGACCTGTCCCGCGCCGAAGCCGAGGCGATTGCTGAGCAAGTCTCCAGTGCGCTGCCAAAAGGCCCGGCTCTGGCGAAACTGCCGCAACCTGAAGAACCGAAAGCCAGCATCGGCCACATCGAGTTCCCGTCCAAGCAGACCAACCTGATGCTCGCGCAACTGGGCATCGACCGTGACGATCCGGATTACGCCGCGCTGTCCATGGGCAACCAGATCCTCGGCGGCGGTGGCTTCGGCACCCGTTTGATGAGTGAAGTGCGCGAGAAGCGTGGCCTGACGTACGGCGTGTATTCGGGCTTCACCCCGATGCAGACGCGCGGCCCGTTCATGATCAACCTGCAAACCCGCGCCGAGATGAGCGAAGGTACGCTGAAACTGGTGCAGGACGTGCTCGCCGACTACCTTAAAACCGGCCCGACCGAAAAAGAACTCGACGACGCCAAGCGTGAACTGGCCGGCAGCTTCCCGCTGTCCACCGCCAGCAACGCCGACATCGTCGGCCAGCTCGGCGCGATGGGTTTCTACAATCTGCCGTTGAGCTATCTGGAGGACTTCATGCAGCAGTCCCAGAGCCTGACTGTGGAACAAGTCAAAACCGCACTGAACAAACACTTGAGCACGGACAAAATGGTCATCGTCAGCGCTGGCCCGACCGTGCCGCAAAAGCCGTTACCGGCCCCTACTGATAAACCTGCCGAGCAGCCGCTCGGGGTTCCGGAGCATTAATGGCCACTTCCCGTCCAAAAAAACCTGTTCATAACGTGCACAACGGCGTGAACCAACTGCGCATCATCGGCGGCGAATGGCGCAGCCGGAAGCTGAGCTTCCCTGACGCACCGGGCCTGCGCCCGACCCCGGACCGGGTGCGTGAAACCCTGTTCAACTGGCTCGCGCCGTATGTGGCCGGGGCCAAGGTACTCGACCCGTTCGCCGGCAGCGGCGCGCTGTTTCTTGAAGCCTTGTCCCGTGGCGCGGCCATGGGCCAGGCGCTGGATGCGAGCAATATCGCGGTGTCCAGCCTGAAGGAACATCTGGGCACGCTGCGTTGCACCACCGGCCAGGTTCAGACTGCCGACGCCTTGCGCTATCTGGAAACCCAGCCAGCAGTGGCTTACGACCTGGTGTTCCTCGACCCGCCGTTCAACCAGAACCTGTTGCCGACCGTATGCACCCTGCTCGAAGAGCGCCAATGGCTGGCGGACGACGCGTGGGTGTACACCGAAAGCGAAACCGCCCCCTCGACGCTTGGCCTGCCGGCCAACTGGCGCTTGCACCGTGAGCAGAAATCCGGGCGCGTCTACTATTCGTTGTGGCAACGTATGGCAGAGATCGCCGGTTAACCGACCGGCCTGAAAAGGTGCGCACAGGTTGCGCACCGCTGCATCGAGAGCAATCGTGTCTTTTCCGTCAGAACGCTTCACCCCTGCCTTCGGCCTCGGCAACCCGCACTTGCAGACCTTGTGGGGACCGCTTTGGCGCAAAACCACGCACATCGAGCGCGAACGCGAACGCTTGTGGCTCGAAGATGGCGACTTTCTTGACCTGGACTGGCACGGCCCGCACAGCGCCGATGCACCGCTGGTGCTGGTGCTGCATGGCCTGACCGGCTCTTCCAATTCGCCTTACGTGGCCGGCGTGCAAAAAGCCTTGGGCGACCAAGGCTGGGCCAGCGTCGCGCTGAACTGGCGCGGCTGCTCGGGTGAACCGAATCTGTTGCCGCGCAGCTACCATTCCGGCGCCAGTGAAGATTTGGCCGAAACCATCAAGCACCTGCGGGCCAAACGGCCACTCGCGCCGCTGTATGCGGTCGGTTATTCCCTCGGCGGCAACGTTTTGCTCAAACACTTGGGCGAGACCGGCAGCGACAGCGGCGTGCTCGGTGCCGTGGCGGTGTCGGTGCCGTTTCGGCTCGATCAGTGCGCCGACCGCATCGGCCAGGGTTTTTCGAAGGTGTATCAGGCGCACTTCATGCGCGAGATGGTCGCCTACATCAAGAACAAGCAGCGGCAGTTCCAGCATGACGGGCGCGAGGATGGCCTGGCGGAATTGGCCGCGCTGGGTTCGCTGGAAAACATGCGCACGTTTTGGGACTTCGATGGCCGGGTGACCGCGCCGCTGCACGGTTTCACCGATGCGCAGGATTACTATCGCCGCGCCTCAAGCCGCTACTTTTTGGGCGAAATCCGTACGCCGACGCTGATCATTCAGGCCGCCGACGACCCGTTCGTATTTCCTCACAGCCTGCCGCAGGCCGAGGAACTGTCCGCCAGCACTCAATTCGAACTGCAAGCCAAGGGTGGGCATGTCGGCTTCGTCGATGGCTCGTTCCGGCAGCCGGGTTACTACCTGGAACGGCGCATCCCGCAATGGCTGGCCGCTGCAGGTCGCGGGTAAACCGATGGACATCGATCAGGGCGAGTCGATCCGTTTCTGGCAAACGGCGCCTTTGGCCGGGGTCGAGTTGTTGTCCGCACGCTACATCGAACACCGTTTCGCCCCGCATGTGCATGACGGTTACGTGATCGGCATGATCATGGCCGGCGCCCAGCGTTACCGCTATCGCGGCGCCGAACATCTGGCGGGCAGCGGCACGCTCGTTTTGATCAACCCCGACGAGTTGCACACCGGCCACAAAGGCACGGAAGACGGTTGGTTGTACCGGGCGTTTTATCCCGACAGCGGGCAGATTCTGTCGTTGCTCGATGAGCTGGAACTGCCGACCCACAACTTGCCGGCATTTGGCGCCACGCTGTATCGCGATCCGGACCTGGTGAAGGGCTTCTGCCAACTGCATCGTCTGCTCGAAACGCCCTCCACCGCCCTGCAACAGCAGACTGCCTGGCGAGAGTTGATGTTGTCGCTGCTGCAACGTCACGCCGCCGTTCCGGACGCCGGCAAACCCGGCAAGGAACACCGGGCGGTGACGCAGGCCAAGGAACTGCTGCAAGCGCAATTGGCGGCGCCGCCGTCGCTGGAAGAACTCGCGGCAGCGGTCAATCTGTCGCCCTTTCATTTCGCCCGGGTGTTCCGCAGCGCCACCGGCATGCCACCGCACACCTGGTTGATGCAGCAGCGCATCGCTCGGGCGCGGGCGTTGTTGCAGGGCGGCTGTTTGCCGTTGGAAGTGGCGACACAACTGGGGTTTGCCGACCAGAGTCATCTGAGTCGACAGTTCAAGCAGGTTTACGGGGTGGGGCCGGGGGCGTATCGCACTGCTCGGCAACTAACCAAAATTTGATAACAACGAAGATCAAAATGTGGGAGCGAGCCTGCTCGCGATGGCGGAGTGTCAGCCGACGGAAATGTTGACTGAGACTCCGCTATCGCGAGCAGGCTCGCTCCTACAGGGAATTGCGGTGTTTATTCGCCGGTGGCGATGCCACGCGCGGGGTCGTTGATCCATTCGCTCCACGAGCCGGCATACAACGAACCCAACGGATAACCCGCGAGGCACAAGGCGAACAGGTTATGGCACGCCGTCACGCCGGAACCGCAATACGCCACCAGATCGGTCGGCGAACGTTGACCGAGTTTCGCAGCAAAGCGCTGCTTGAGCTGATCGGCCGGCAGAAAACGCCCGTCGCTGCCCAGGTTGTCGGTGAATGCCGCACATTGCGCGCCGGGAATGTGCCCGGCAATCGGGTCGATCGGCTCCACTTCCCCCTTGAAGCGCGGCAAGGCGCGGGCATCGAGCAAGGTCAAATCGGGCTGGCCGAGACGGTGCTGAAGCTGTTCGGCGTTCAACAGCAGCGTATTGTCCGGCGTTCCCGCGAAGGTGCCACGTTCAATACCGGGCGCATCAAGGCTCAAGGGCAAACCCGCCGCGTGCCAGGCCTTGAGCCCGCCATCGAGGATAAACACCCCATCACGCTTGCCCAGCCAGGCCAGTAACCACCACGCCCGCGCCGCGTAGGCACCGGGGCCGTCGTCATACAAAACCACATCGCTGTCGGCATTGATGCCCCAGGCTTGCAGGCGTTCGATCAAGTCCGCAGGTTGCGGCAACGGATGGCGCCCGGTCACGCCCTTGACCACCGCCCCACTCAAATCACGCTCAAGATCGGCGAAGCTCGACCCGGCGATGTGCCCTTCGGCATAGCTGCGCTGGCCGTAGTCCGGGTCTTCGAGGGCAAAACGACAATCAAGAATCACCAACCCCGGCTGGTCCTTTTTCAGGTCCAGTGCTTGCGGGCTGATCAGTTGCGCAATGGGCATAACGGGCTCCTGTGAGATGGTCGATTTTGAATCCTACTGCACTTCTTCCAGCGCCTGGGCCAGCGGCACGTAAAACTCCTCGTACAGCGCGTTCACCGCATCGCGTGACTGATCGGTGACAAAACCGGCCTCCAGCACCAGCACCTGATACACGCCGCGTTTGATCGCCTGCTCGCTCAGGTGATTGGAATTTTCCCGTGTGGTGCACAGGAAACGCACCCAGGACGTGAGGATGATCCACGCATTGAGCGTCAGGGATTCAATCTGCACTTTATCCATGGACAGGATGCCGGCCTCGACGAATCCCGCGTAGATGTGCGTGCCATAGATCAGGCAGCGCTGGGAAAAGCGCCGATAACGGGCGGCCAGTTCCGGATCGCTGTCGAGCAAGTGCTCGAGATCACGATGCAAAAACCGGTAGCGCCACATCGCCGCCAGCAACTCCTGAAGGTAGAAGCGCTTGTCTTCAACCGTCGCGGCCCGCCCCTGGGGCGGGCGCAGGAAGCTGTCCACCAGGCTTTCGTACTCACTGAACAGCACGGCGATGATCGCCTGCTTGTTGGGGAAGTGGTAGTAGAGGTTGCCCGGAGAAATGTCCATGTGGGCAGCAATGTGGTTAGTGCTGATGCTGCGCTCACCCTGCTGGTTGAACAGCTCCAGGCTGTTCTGCACGATGCGCTCGCTGGTTTTGATCCGAGGGGCCATGGCTTGAGCTTTAATTCAGAGTGCGTTGAGGGGCATCTTACGACCTAACCGCGAGCGGATAAAACAACGCGATGTCAGGATCTCATTTGACTTTATAGAGCATAGACTCTAAAAAGTTCTTCACTACAATAAATCCGGAGCCGACCATGACTGCTGACATCGCCTACCTGCAGAAGCTGCAGCAGCCCCTGGAGGAACTTCAAAACCGCTTCGACGATCAGCGCGCAGCCTATGCCGCCAACCCGATGCCGCCCGCCGCCCAGCGACTTCAATGGCTCAAGGCCCTGCGCGATTTGTTGAGCAATGAACGTCAGGCCCTGATCGATGCGATCAGCCAGGACTTCAGCCACCGCAGCGCCGATGAAACCCTGCTCGCCGAACTGATGCCCAGCCTGCACGGCATCCACTATGCCAGCCAGCACCTCAAAGGCTGGATGAAACCTTCACGACGCAAGGTCGGCGTAGCCTTTCAGCCGGCCTCGGCGAAAGTCGTTTACCAGCCGCTGGGCGTGGTCGGGGTGATCGTGCCGTGGAATTACCCGCTGTTTCTGGCCATCGGCCCTTTGGTTGGCGCGTTGTCGGCGGGCAATCGGGTGATGCTCAAACTCAGCGAATCGACCCCCGCCACCGGCCTGTTGCTCAAGGAATTGCTGGGCCGGATCTTCCCCGAAGACCTGGTTTGCGTGGTGCTCGGCGAGGCCGATATCGGCGTGGCGTTCTCCCGCCTGCGTTTCGATCACCTGCTGTTCACCGGCGCCACCAGCATCGGCAAACACGTGATGCGCGCGGCGGCCGAGAACCTGACGCCGGTAACGCTGGAACTGGGCGGCAAATCCCCGGCCATCGTCTCTCGTGACGTGCCGTTGAAGGACGCCGCTGAACGCATTGCGTTCGGCAAGACGCTCAACGCCGGGCAAACCTGCGTCGCCCCGGACTACGTAATGGTGCCGGAAGACCGCGTGGGTTCTTTCGTCGAAGCCTACCGTCAGGCGGTTTGCGGGTTTTATCCGACACTGGCTGACAACCCGGACTACACCGCGATCATCAATGACCGACAACTGGCCCGGCTCAACGGCTACATCAGCGACGCCACCAGCAAGGGCGCGCTGCTGATTCCGCTGTTCGACCAGGGCCAGGGCCGGCGCATGAGCCACAGCCTGCTGCTGAACGTCACCGACGAGATGATGGTGATGCAGGACGAAATCTTCGGTCCGCTGCTGCCGATCGTTCCGTACAAGGATCTGGATGAAGCGTTTGCCTACATTAACCAGCGACCTCGTCCGTTGGCGCTGTATTACTTCGGCTACGACAAGCGCGAACAAAACCGTGTCCTGCACGAGACCCATTCCGGAGGCGTGTGCCTGAACGACACGTTGCTGCACGTCGCGCAGGACGACATGCCCTTCGGCGGCATCGGCCCCTCGGGCATGGGCCATTACCACGGCCACGAAGGCTTTCTGACGTTCAGCAAGGCCAAAGGTGTGCTGATCAAACAGCGTTTCAACGCGGCGAAACTGATCTACCCGCCGTACGGAAAAACCATTCAGAAACTGATCCAGAAGCTGTTTATCCGCTAACGACCTTCACCGCCGGGTAATAACAATAATGAGCCCAAGCCTGTCCGATACACCCGAGCTGTCACGGCGCGGCCTGCTTAAATTCAGCCTCGGCGCGAGCGCGTTCCTGGCCACGGCCGGACTCGGCGCGAGCCTCAGCGGGTGTTCGTCGAGCATCCCGGCCAGCGGTTTCGCGATCCTGCGCAGCGGCGATCTATTGTTTTTGCGGGCGCTGATTCCGGTGATGCTCGATGGCGCCGTGGTCACCGGGAAAATGCCGATAGCGCTCGACCAGACCCTGCATTGCCTGGATAACGGCCTCAATCACCTGTCGCCGGAAATGCTCAAGCTCACTCAGCAGTTGTTCGATGTGCTGGGGATGGCCGTGACTCGCGGGCCGCTGACCGGGATCTGGGGCAGTTGGGAAAACGCCAGTGCCGATGAGATCCGGCACTTTCTTGATCGCTGGGAAAACAGTTCGTTGAGCCTGTTGCGCATGGGGCACAGCTCGTTGCTGCAACTGGTGATGATGGCGTGGTACAGCCGGGGTGAGTCGTGGGCGCATTGCGGGTATCCCGGACCGCCTACGGTTTGAGACCGAGTTGGCCCCTTCGCGGGCAAGCCTCGCTCCTACAGGGATCGCGCGCCCCTGTAGGAGCGAGGCTTGCCCGCGAAGGCGGCCTGATGAACGACACATTTCTCAATATAAAAATAAGAGAACCCGAATATGCCCGTACCCGATCCGTTCCGCGAAGGCATGGCCCGTGGCTGGAAAACCCACAACGGCTCGCAACTGACCCAGGACCAGACCCTGGAAGCGGACGTGGCGATCATCGGCAGCGGCGCGGGCGGCGGCACCACCGCTGAAATCCTCAGCGCCGCCGGCTACAAGGTGCTGTTGATCGAAGAAGGTCCGCTCAAGACCAGCAGCGACTTCAAGATGCTTGAAGACCAGGCCTACACCAGCCTCTATCAAGAAGGCATCGGCCGCATGAGCAAGGACGGCGCAATCACCATCCTTCAAGGCCGTGCGGTGGGCGGCACCACGCTGATCAACTGGACCTCGAGTTTCCGCACGCCGGAGCCGACGCTCGAACACTGGGCCCGGGAGCATAACGTCAAAGGCCACAGCCCGGCCGAGATGGCGCCATGGTTCGAGAAAATGGAGCAACGTCTGGGCGTCGCACCCTGGATGGTCCCGCCGAACGCCAACAACGATGTGATTCGCAAAGGCTGCGAGCAGCTTGGCTACAGCTGGCACGTGATCCCGCGCAACGTGCGCGGCTGCTGGAACCTTGGCTACTGCGGCATGGGCTGCCCGACCAACGCCAAGCAATCGATGATGGTCACGACGATTCCAGCGACCCTGGAAAAGGGTGGCGAGCTGCTTTACCTGGCCCGCGCCGAAAAACTGATGATCAAGGACGGCAAGGTCACCGGCCTGCAATGCGTGGCGATGGATGATCGTTGCGTCGCGCCCACGGGCAAGACGATCACGGTCAAGGCGCGGCATTACGTGCTGGCCGGCGGCGGCATCAACAGCCCCGCGTTGCTGTTGCGTTCCGACGCGCCCGATCCGCACAAGCGTTTGGGCAAGCGCACGTTTCTGCATTTGGTGAACATGTCCGCCGGGCTGTTCGACGAGGTGATCAACCCGTTCTACGGCGCGCCGCAGTCGATCTATTCCGACCATTTCCAATGGCAGAACGGCACCACCGGCCCGATGGCCTACAAACTCGAAGTGCCACCCCTGCACCCAGCGCTGGCGGCCACATTGCTCGGCGGGTTTGGCCAGGAAAGCGCCCGACACATGGAAAACCTGCCGCATACCCACGCCATGCTGGCGTTACTGCGCGATGGCTTTCACCCGGACAGCCCCGGTGGCAGCGTCGAGTTGCGCGGCGACAACACGCCCGTGCTCGATTATCAGGTTTCACCCTACGCCTGGGACGGCTTGCGCCGCGCCTTCCACAGCATGGCCGAGATCCAGTTCGCCGGCGGCGCCAACGCCGTGATGCCGATGCACGCCGATGCGCGCTATGTGAAAACCCTGGCCGAGGCGCGCACGCTGATCGACGGCCTGAGCCTTGAGTTGTATCGCACACGCTTGGGCAGTGCCCATGTGATGGGCGGTTGCGCCATGGGCCAAGACCCGAAAAACGCCGTGACCGACAGCCTCGGCCGGCATCATCAGCTCAGCAACCTGTCGATCCACGACGGCTCGCTGTTCCCCACCAGCATTGGCGCAAACCCGCAATTGTCGGTCTACGGGCTGACGGCGCAACTGGCGACTTCGTTGGCCGAACGTTTGAAAAACCCATGAAAAGAGCGAATATTCCTATCGTCTATAGTGCTTTCTTACCCAACAGGCGACTTGGCCGACCGGGAAGGCTGCGATACCATCCGACTCCCCAACGGACTCCCGCCAGGACGACGCGATGAACCGAGTGTTGTACCCAGGTACCTTCGACCCTATTACCAAGGGCCATGGCGATCTGGTCGAACGCGCCGCGCGCCTGTTCGATCATGTGATCATCGCCGTCGCCGCCAGCCCGAAAAAAAACCCGTTGTTTCCCCTGGAACAGCGTGTGGAGCTGGCCCGCGAGGTCACTAAACATCTGCCGAACGTTGAAGTCGTCGGCTTTTCGACGCTGTTGGCGCATTTCGCCAAAGAGAAGAATGCCAACGTGTTCCTGCGTGGTTTGCGCGCGGTCTCGGACTTCGAATACGAATTTCAGCTGGCCAACATGAACCGTCAGTTGGCGCCGGATGTGGAAAGCCTGTTTCTTACACCGTCCGAGCGCTATTCGTTCATTTCCTCGACGCTGGTCCGTGAAATCGCGGCGTTGGGCGGCGATATCACCAAGTTCGTCCACCCTGCGGTGGCGGATGCCCTGACACTTCGATTTAAAAAATAGCACCAGACCTGTAGGAGCCAGCTTGCTGGCGATGGATGTTAACGAGACGAGTGCTGCCTGAATGAACGCAGCGCTCTCCCGCCCATCGCCAGCAAGCTGGCTCCTACAGCGCCAATGCGGCACAATTGCGCATTGGTTTTTAGCGCCCGGGCCTGCCGCCCCGGCTGGAGTTAGCATGTCCCTGATCATCACCGACGATTGCATCAACTGCGACGTCTGCGAACCCGAGTGCCCGAACGCCGCCATTTCCCAGGGCGAAGAGATCTACGTGATCGACCCGAACCTGTGCACCCAGTGTGTCGGCCACTACGACGAACCTCAGTGCCAGCAGGTGTGCCCGGTGGATTGCATTCCACTGGACGAAGCGCATCCGGAGACTGAAGAGCAGTTGATGGAGAAGTACCGGAAGATTACCGGTAAGGCGTGAGCCATGAGGCGTCTGTGAGGGCGCCTTCGCGGGCAAGCCTCGCTCCTACAAGGGTCGTGTAGATCCTGTAGGAGCGAGGCTTGCCCGCGAAGCTTTTAGGCTTCACTCCCGCTGCTCAAACCCCTCCCCGATACATCCCAGACACCGCACGAACGCCGCTTTCGCCGGGTCGACCACCAACGCCTGTCCCGCGTCGCCGACATTGCCGCCCAGCGCGGTAAACGGCAACGACACCACAAACGCCCCCGCACCAATCACCGTTGCCACGACCAGCAAGGGTCGGGCAATCAGCAAGTCGCCGAGCATGGCGTACGCCGGGGGATTCTGGATGGTGTAGCGCGGGTCGCCGCTGCCGGTATTGGCTGCCAGCGCTGGTGCACCGGCACTCAGCAGCCATACGACGGCAAGGGTTCGGAACAGGTTCATGGCACGGTCCTTCGACTAGGCAGTGAGAACACTGACTATAGACCGCAGGAATATCAGCTCTGGCAGCGCGGGCAAAAGACGCTGGCGCGCTGCCCGAGTTTGACTTCCCGCAACTCTGTTCCGCAGACCTTGCACGGCTGACTGCCACGGCCGTACACGAACAATTCCTGCTGGAAATAACCGGGCTGACCGTCGCCGCCGATAAAGTCGCGCAACGTCGTACCGCCGCGCTCGATGGCAGCGGCCAGGATGCGTTTGATCTCGATCGCCAATTTCAAATAGCGCGCCCGGGAAATGCTCTTGGCCTCACGACGCGGGTCGATACCGGCCGCAAACAGCGCTTCGGTCGCATAGATATTGCCGACGCCGACCACCACCGCGTTGTCCATGATGAACGGTTTGACCGCCATCGAACGCCCGCGAGACTGCTGGAACAAGCGCTCGCCGTCGAACAGGTCGGTCAACGGTTCCGGCCCCAGGCGAATCAGCAATTCATGGTTGAGCGGATCGAGGCTCCAGAGCATCGCGCCGAACCGTCGCGGGTCCGTGTAACGCAGGGCCAGGCCCGATTCCAGCTCGATATCCACATGCTCATGCTTGGCGGCCGGCAGGCCGACTTCCACCAGGCGCAGATTGCCCGACATGCCCAAGTGGCTGATCAGCGTGCCGACTTCGGCGTTGATCAGCAGGTACTTGGCGCGCCGCTCAACCAGCACGATACGCTGGCCGGAGAGCCGCACATCCAGGTCTTCAGGGATCGGCCAGCGCAGGCGACGGTCACGCACGATCACCCGGCTGACGCGTTGGCCTTCCAGGTACGGCGCAATACCGCGGCGGGTGGTTTCGACTTCCGGCAGTTCAGGCATGGTGCTCTCGAATCAGGCGCTGACGGCACTCAGCGGTGAGTGCCGAGGTCGCGAATCGTTTGTTTGAGGGTTTCGAAGTCGTAGTCCGAGAGGCCCACGTAATCGAGTACCAGCGGCGCGATGGTGTTCCATTCACGGTCCTCGTTCTGGTTGCCCAGTACCCGGTAGGACGCACAAATGTGCTCGGCCATTTTCAGGATCGCCAACAGGTTTTTCAGCTGACTGTTGCGCGAAGACTCATCGCTGAAAATCGCCAGCGCATTGTGGTGGTTGGCGATCGCCGTGCTCACATGCTCCGGCAGGCGCCAGGATTTGGCCGTGTAATAACCGACCACCGCATGGTTGGTATTGAACACCCGATTTTCCGTGTCCACCACGCGGCATTCGGCACTGGCGCTGGCGTAGGCTTCTTCCAGCGTGGTCATGTAGTCCGGGAAGCGCTGCAGCATCAGCGGCACGCCGCAGTCGTGGAACAGGCCCAAGGCGTATGCCTCATCGCCGGCCTGGACGCCGATGCGTTTGGCCAGGGTCAGGCAGGTCATCGCCACGTCTTGAGCGGTGTCCCAGAAACGGTTCAGGGTAACGATGGTGTCATCGTTCATTTCACCCTTGATCGACTGCGCGTTGATCAGGTTGATGATCGAACGGCTGCCCAGCAGATTCACCGCGCGCTGGATCGAGGCGATCTTGTTGCTCAAGCCGTAATACGGCGAGTTGACGATTTTCAGCAGGGAACCAGAGAGGCCCGGGTCCTGGGAGATCAGCTTGGCGATCACTTCCAGATCCGGGTCGGGCATGTACTGCTCCATCTGCAGATCCACCATGATCTGCGGCTGGGCCGGCACGCTGATGCCTTGCAGGGACTGTTGGATCTGTTCGGTGGTCAGCTCTTGGGACATAAGTACACACTCTGGGACAGGCGCCGATTCTAACCTTTATAAAGTTGGATCCGACACACCGGCGGGCAACATCGGCCAAAGTTTCATTTCCGTGGAGCATTTGAAATTGCCTTCGCGGGCAAGCCTCGCTCCTACATTTGGAATGCGTCCCCCTGTAGGAGCGAGGCTTGCCCGCGAAGGCGTCATCAGCGTTTCATCGCCCACCCAGCCCGCCACCACCCTCAACACGCTATACTCCCGCTCTTTTTTCCGGAGCGACGTCATGTCCCTGCCTAGCCTGCGCCTCAAAGCCAACGCCGACCGTCGCCTGCGAAACGGCCACTTGTGGGTCTACAGCAACGAAATCGACGTGGCCGCCACCCCGTTGCACGGCTTCAAGGCCGGCGACCAGGCGATCCTCGAAGCCGCCGGCGGCAAGCTGCTGGGCATCGTTGCCATGAGCCCGAACAACCTGATCTGCGCCCGTCTGCTGTCGCGCGACGTCAAGTTGCCGCTGGACAAATCGCTGCTGGTGCATCGCTTGAACGTCGCTCTGTCCCTGCGTGATCGCCTGTTCGACAAGCCGTTCTATCGCCTGGTCTACGGCGATTCCGACCTGCTGCCAGGCCTGGTGGTCGACCGTTTCGGCGACATCCTCGTGGTGCAGATCGCTTCGGCGACCATGGAAGCGCATAAAGACGACGTGATCGCGGCGCTGACCCAAGTGCTCAAGCCAAGCGGCATTCTGTTCAAGAACGACTCCGCCGCCCGTGACGCCGAAGGCCTCAACCGCTACGTCGAAACCGTGTTCGGCCTGGTGCCGGAGTGGGTTGCGCTGGAAGAGAACGGCGTGAAGTTCGAAGCGCCGGTCATCCAGGGCCAGAAAACCGGCTGGTTCTACGACCACCGCATGAACCGCGCACGCCTGGCCCCGTACGCCAAAGGCAAACGCGTCCTCGACCTGTACAGCTACATCGGCGGTTGGGGCGTGCAAGCCGCTGCATTCGGCGCCAGTGAAGTGTTCTGCGTCGATGCCTCGGCCTTCGCCCTCGACGGCGTCGAGCGCAACGCCGCGCTGAACGGTTTCGCTGAAAAAATTACCTGCCTCGAAGGTGACGTCTTCGAAGCGCTGAAAGAACTGAAAGCCAGCGAAGAACGCTTCGACGTGATCGTGGCCGACCCGCCGGCGTTCATCAAACGCAAGAAAGACATGAAAAACGGCGAAGGCGCTTACCGTCGCCTGAACGAGCAAGCCATGCGCCTGCTCAGCAAAGACGGCATCCTGGTCAGCGCTTCGTGCTCGATGCACCTGCCGGAAGATGACCTGCAGAACATCCTGCTGACCAGCGCCCGTCACCTGGATCGCAACATCCAGATGCTGGAACGTGGCGGTCAGGGTCCGGATCATCCGGTACACCCGGCGATTGCTGAAACCCGCTACATCAAGAGCATCACCTGCCGGTTGCTGCCAAACAGCTAACCGCTCGGAACTACTGTAGGAGCGAGCCCTGCTCGCGATGGTCGTCAACGATGATGCTGGCTGCCTGACACCCCGCGTAGCCTGTTCGTTTTTCGCGAGCAGGCTCGCTCCTACAACGGTCTGAGAACAGTCCCACACCTCCTGCATTGACTTCCCTATTCATCAAGTCGACTCTCGGCTACCCCTCACGGATCGAGAGCGTTGTTGATGAACCCTTCCCCGCATACCGCGAAAAAATCGTCGCTCATCCTGCTTTTGATGACGATGACGCTACTGGGTGTTTTCCCGTTGGACGTGGTGCTCCCGTCCTTTCCCGCGCTCTCTGATTACTTCCTGACCTCAGCGTCCGACATAGCGTTATCCGTCAGCCTGTTCGCCATTGGCCTTGGGCTATCCGTGGTGCTGGTCGGACCGCTGTCGGACTTGTGGGGGCGCAAAACCCTTTTGCTGACTGGCATCGCCATCTCGATCATCGGTGCAACGGGTTGTCTGCTTTCCAGCGAATACAGCTGGTTCCTGGTATTTCGCGTCATTCAGGCCGTGGGTTGCGGGTCCTTTGTGCTGTCGCAAGCGCTGATTCAGGATTTGTTCGTCGGCAAGGAACAGGAACGAATGAGGATCTGGATGACCACCGCCGCCGGCGTGTTCATTTCCATATCGCCGTTGCTCGGAACCTGGTTGCAGATGCATCTGGGCTGGCAGGGCAGCTTCTATGTCTTTATCGCACTGGCGGTCTTCGTCTGGATAAGGGCTGGCGTGCTCCTCAAGGAAACCCCGCGCAGTCGCAATGCGGCGCCCAGTCGCTTTTTCAGTGCCTACTGGCGGCTATGCGCGGATTTTCGCTTCATGGGTTACTGGCTGATCTCGGCCCTGGCCTTCGCCTGCCATTTTTCATTCATCGTCATGTCGCCGATCATTTTCATGGAGCGCCTGGCACTCACGCCCTACGAATTCGCCTGGACATTGTTGCTGTATGGCGTGGCGTATGTGTTCGGCGGGATAGTCGCCAGCGCCTTGCATCGGCGTCTGCCGGCCAATTCACAGATAGTGATCGGCCTCGGCCTGATCGCATTGTCGGGGTTGGTCATGCTGTGGCTGGCGAATCAGTTCGGGCTGACGGCCGCTGCGGTGCTGATCCCCATGCTCATCTGCACGGCTGGCACCACCATTGCCCGGCCTATCGCCAATTCCAAAGCCATGACCCTCTATCCACAGGATGCCGGTACGTCCTCCTCGGTCGGCGGCGTGATGATCTTCATGTGCGGCGGCGTGATCAGCGTGATGATCAATCTCGCGTCCGAAGACCTCACCACGGCGCTCGCCTTGTGTTTCCTGATCCTTAGCGCCGCCGGCCTGGGTTTGAACGCGCTGATCATGCAGCGCAATCTGGCACTGAACGCGAGTTGATTTACGCCGGTCGTCATCCGGCGCACGCCACCGGCGCCGGATCAGCGCTTCCCGGCATTCCCTCCAGCCGCCAGCCGTGTAGAATCGCGACATTCATCGCCAGTCATCCCCCGGCGGGTTTATGAGCTCAAGCTGAAGCGCGCGGCGATCCCGCAAAGTTATCGGCAACTTCCGGACACACGGCCATTTCTGAGTGTTCCAGACGTCAATAGAAGCTCACTTCCCTTTTGATACCTGATTAGCCGCCCGGAGTGCTTCATGCCTGATTACCGCTCGAAAACATCCACCCACGGTCGCAACATGGCCGGTGCCCGCGCATTGTGGCGCGCCACGGGGATGAAAGATGACGACTTCAAAAAGCCGATCATCGCCATTGCCAACTCGTTCACCCAGTTCGTACCGGGCCACGTCCACCTCAAGGACCTGGGCCAACTGGTCGCCCGCGAAATCGAACGCGCCGGCGGTGTAGCGAAAGAGTTCAACACCATCGCCGTGGATGACGGCATCGCCATGGGCCACGACGGCATGCTGTATTCGCTGCCGAGCCGCGAGATCATCGCCGACTCCGTCGAGTACATGGTCAACGCCCACTGCGCCGACGCCATCGTCTGCATCTCGAACTGCGACAAGATCACCCCAGGCATGTTGATGGCCGCCCTGCGCCTGAACATCCCGGTGATCTTCGTCTCCGGCGGCCCGATGGAAGCCGGCAAGACCAAACTGGCCAGCCACGGTCTCGACCTCGTCGACGCCATGGTGATCGCCGCCGACTCCAGCGCTTCTGACGAGAAGGTTGCCGAGTACGAGCGCAGTGCCTGCCCGACTTGCGGTTCGTGCTCCGGCATGTTCACCGCCAACTCGATGAACTGCCTGGTTGAAGCGTTGGGCCTGGCCTTGCCGGGCAACGGTTCGACCCTCGCCACCCACAGCGATCGCGAGCAGCTGTTCCTGCAGGCCGGCCGCACCATCGTCGAGCTGTGCAAGCGTTACTACCACGACAACGACGAGTCGGTATTGCCGCGCAACATCGCCAACTTCAAGGCGTTCGAAAACGCCATGACCCTGGACATCGCCATGGGCGGTTCCACCAACACCATCCTGCACTTGCTGGCCGCCGCCCAGGAAGCCGAGATCGATTTCGACCTGCGCGACATCGACCGTCTTTCCCGTCACGTGCCGCAACTGTGCAAAGTCGCGCCGAACATCCAGAAGTACCACATGGAAGACGTGCACCGCGCCGGCGGGATCTTCAGCATCCTCGGTTCGCTGGCCCGTGGCGGCCTGCTGCACACCGACCTGCCGACCGTGCACAGCAAGACCCTGGCCGAAGGCATCGCCAAGTGGGACATCACCCAGACCGACGACGAAGCCGTGCATCACTTCTTCAAGGCCGGCCCGGCGGGCATCCCGACTCAAACCGCATTCAGCCAGTCGACCCGTTGGGAAACCCTGGACGACGACCGTGAAAACGGCTGCATCCGCAGTGTCGAACACGCCTACTCGAAAGAAGGCGGCCTGGCCGTTCTCTACGGCAACATCGCGCTGGACGGCTGCGTAGTGAAAACCGCGGGCGTCGACGAGTCGATCCACGTGTTCGAAGGCAACGCAAAAATCTTCGAAAGCCAGGACAGCGCCGTACGCGGCATCCTCGCGGACGAAGTGAAGGCCGGCGACATCGTGATCATCCGTTACGAAGGCCCGAAAGGCGGCCCGGGCATGCAGGAAATGCTGTACCCGACGTCGTACCTGAAATCCAAAGGCCTGGGCAAAGCCTGCGCCCTGCTCACCGACGGCCGTTTCTCCGGCGGCACTTCGGGCCTGTCCATCGGCCACGCTTCGCCGGAAGCCGCTGCCGGTGGCGCGATTGGTCTGGTGCAGGACGGCGACAAAGTGCTGATCGACATTCCGAACCGCTCGATCAACCTGTTGGTCAGCGATGAAGAATTGGCCGGCCGCCGTGCCGAGCAGGATCAGAAAGGCTGGAAGCCGGTGGAGAAACGTCCACGTAAAGTGACCACCGCACTGAAAGCCTACGCCCTGCTGGCGACCAGCGCTGACAAGGGTGCTGTGCGTAACAAGGCGATGCTTGACGGGCTGTAAGCGTCAGCCGCAGAAATAAAAATGCCCCGCCAAGTGCGGGGCATTTTTTTGCCGATCGTTTGATCTACGTTATACGCAAATCCCTGTAGGAGCCGGCTTGCCGGCGAAGGCGGTGTGTCAGTCAGCAAATTCTTCGTCTGAAAGTCCGCTATCGCCGGCAAGCAGGCTCCTACAGTTGATCGGTGTTGCGGTTACTGGATTTCTGCTGGTGTGACGATCACCCAATTCTTGTCCGCCGTCACCGGCAGCCCTTCCTTGGCCTGGGCCGCAGCGTGCTTGGCCATCATGCCGTTAATCTGGGTCATGTATTTGTCCTTGCGGTTGACCCACAAGTGGATGCCGCCCTTGGCCACGTCAACATCGTGGAACAACATGTAACCGTCGCTGCTCGGGGTGTCGCCGCCGACCAGTACCGGTTTTTTCCATTCATCGATGTAAGTCAGGATCGCCGCGTGTTTACCGGCCATCCAGGTTGCCGGGGTCCACAGGTACGGGGTCAGTTCCAGGCCGAGGTTGGCCTTCTCGTCATACTTGCCAGCGGTGATCTGCTTGCGGGCCGTGGTCAACTCGCCGGACTTCTGGTCCTTGAGCAGCAGGCTCACGCCGATCACGTTTTGCGGTTTGACGTTGTAACCGTACTTCGGATCGGAGGCGACCATGCGCACCAGCTCTTCAGAAGCGGCGGTCATCACGTAGACCTCGATGCCGTTCTCCATCAGCTTGTTGTACAGCTCGGTTTGGCCGGTGAAGACTTTCGGCGGGTTAACGTCGAGCTTCTTGACCACGTCGCCTTCGTAATAGGTAGCCGGCACCGGTTTGCCGGACGCCATCAACTCGTCGACATAACCTTTGAGCTCTTGCAGGGTGAAACCGGAGAACACCTGGGCGACCCATGGGTAGCAAACCATGTCGTCGAGTTCGCAGAGGCGGTAGTAGTAGCTGAACAGGCTTTCCTTATGGTCGGCGGTGTCCTTGAACGGAATCAGTTTCAGGGAGGGATCGAGTTTCTCGCGGGTGATCAGGCCCTTGTTTTCCATGAACGGCAGCAGCGATTCTTCGAGGTCATAGCGGTAACTGGTGTTGTCCATGTCGAACACCGCGTAGTTACCTTTGTTGGCGTTGGCCGCGATCATCGCATCCAGTGCCTTGGCCTGATCAGCTGGCCAGTGCTTCAAATCCGTAGCGAAAGCCTGGCCGGCGAGGCCAATGCACAGTGCAGCGAGCAGAAATTTCGGTGCGAACTTCATCGATAGATCTCCCTGAATTAAAGACATCGACGCTAACAAATAAGTGTGACAGTCCCCGTCTGTCAGCGACGGCCAACGCACCTATCGCGCCAGCTGCATTCCTGTAAGCGACACCCGCTTATTCCAAAAACGACAGTCATCAGACTTTTTTGATATTAATTCATTGAAAATCAAGCTGTTAGGCTTGCCGGTTCGCAGCTGCCCCGGAAGGCAGTTGGCACATGTCTAATGGGAGTTCCAATGAATCTGCCGCTGATTCTCAATCTGCTGGTGTTCCTCGCCCTGCTCGTCGCACTGGCGCAAACCCGTCACACGACGTGGAGCCTGGCGAAAAAAGTCCTGCTCGCCCTGGTGTTGGGCGTGGTGTTCGGTGTCGCCTTGCACACCGTTTACGGTGCCGGCAACCCGGTGCTGAAAGCCTCGATCGGCTGGTTCGATCTGGTGGGCAACGGTTACGTGCAGTTGCTGCAAATGATCGTGATCCCGCTGGTGTTCGCCTCGATCCTCAGCGCCGTGGCCCGTCTGCACAACGCTTCATCGCTGGGCAAAATCAGTTTCCTGACCATCGGCACGCTGCTGTTCACCACCGCCATTGCGGCGCTGATCGGTATCGGTTTGACCAACCTGTTCGGCCTGACCGCTGAAGGCCTGGTCGCCGGCACACAGGAAATGGCCCGCCTGCAAACCATTCAGACCGACTACGCAGGCAAGGTCGCGGACCTGAATGTGCCACAGCTGTTGCTGTCGTTCATCCCGCAAAACCCGTTCGCTGATCTGGCGCGCGCCAAGCCGACGTCGATCATCAGCGTGGTGATATTCGCCGCGTTCCTCGGGGTCGCCGCGCTGCAACTGCTGAAGGATGACGTCGAAAAAGGTCAGAAAGTGATCAACGCCATCGACACCCTGCAAGCCTGGGTGATGCGTCTGGTGCGTCTGGTGATGAAGCTGACTCCGTACGGCGTACTGGCGCTTATGACCAAAGTGGTCGCCGGTTCCAACCTGCAAGACATCATCAAGCTCGGCAGTTTTGTCGTGGTGTCCTACATCGGCCTGGGCCTGATGTTTGTAGTCCATGGCGTGCTGGTGTCGGTAGCCGGGATCAACCCGCTGCGGTTCTTCCGCAAAATCTGGCCGGTGCTGACGTTTGCTTTCACCAGCCGCTCCAGCGCGGCGACGATTCCGCTGAGCATCGAAGCGCAGACCAGCCGTCTGGGCATTCCGCAATCCATCGCCAGTTTCGCCGCTTCGTTCGGCGCGACCATTGGCCAAAACGGCTGTGCGGGTTTGTATCCGGCGATGTTGGCAGTGATGGTGGCGCCGACCGTGGGCATCAACCCGCTCGACCCGCTGTGGATCGCAACGCTGGTGGCGATTGTGACCTTGAGTTCGGCCGGTGTGGCCGGCGTGGGCGGTGGTGCGACGTTCGCGGCGCTGATCGTGCTGCCGGCGATGGGTTTGCCGGTTTCACTGGTGGCGTTGCTGATCTCGGTTGAGCCGCTGATTGATATGGGGCGTACGGCGTTGAACGTGAGTGGTTCGATCACGGCCGGGGCGATTACCAGCCAGATCATGCAGCAGACCGATAAAGATTTGCTGGATGCGGATGAGCATGCGGAGTTGGCTCACGCATAAGTTCTTTAGCACCTGATCTGGCCTCATCGCCAGCAGGCTGGCTCCCACAGGGATTTTGGGTGTTCACACAATCTGTGTTTCACCTCAAACCCACTGTGGGAGCCAGCCTGCTGGCGATGCTTTTAGATTTTTTCCCAAACCTCGAAGTTGTACGCAGGTTTGTCGCCTTCAGCCGGATTCGGCACATTCGACACCAGCTTCCACTGCTTCAAATCAAACTCCGGAAACCACGCATCCCCTTCCGGGCTCAGTGCCACGCGCGTCAGATACAACCGATCAGCCTGCGCCAACCCCTGCGCATACAACTGCGCCCCGCCAATCAACATCAACTCATCAACGCCCTGCTCTTTCGCCCATTCTTCCGCGCGAACCACGGCAGCCTCCAGCGACGGATAAACCTCCGCGCCTTCCAGCACCAGATCCGCCTGACGGCTGACCACGATGTTCAACCGGCCCGGCAGCGGGCGACCGAGGGAATCCCAGGTCTTGCGACCCATGATGATCGGCTTGCCCAAGGTGGTGGCCTTGAAGTATTTGAAGTCCCCCGGCAAGTGCCAGGGCATGCTGTTGTCGACGCCGATCACACGGTTTTCACCGAGGGCTGCGATCAGGCTGAGGGGGAGTGATTTAGTCATGCCGGCGAGGATACCAGAGGCTCCGCTTCTCGCAACGTAGCCCCCCGACAAGCGCGACAGCGGTTATGCTCACAACTCAATTGAGCGACGGGATGCCGCGTGACTGAACTGAATACCCTCTGGCTGACGGAAACCATTCGCCTGCGCGAAGAACATGCCGGCCCTCTGGATGATCTGGAAGCCAACCGAGTGGCTCGCACGGCGGGCGGCGATCTGCCGACACGGATTTCGCGCCGCGCCTTATGGCTGGCCCAGCGCGATGGACTGACCGAAGCACTCAGGCATTGGCTGCAAGGTGCGCGACTGGCGCTGTTGGTGTTGGCCGTGCTGGCCGTGGTCAGCGGCGCCGGCCTGGCGTTTGCCGCGCTGGGCGACGGGCAAACGCCGGTCAATGTGTTTTGGGCCTTGGGCAGCTTGCTCGGGCTGAACCTGATTCTGCTGCTGAGCTGGGCGCTGGGCCTGGTGTTTGCCGGTGAGCACGGCGCGACGCTGGGACGCTTGTGGTTGTGGCTCAGCGAAAAACTCGCCCGCGACGCCAAAGCCGCGCAACTGGCGCCCGCCCTGCTGTTGCTGCTGCAACGACAGAAACTCAATCGCTGGGCGCTCGGTGTGCTGGTCAATGGCTTGTGGTTGCTGGTGATGCTCAGTGCGTTGGTGATTGTGCTGATGCTGATGGCGACCCGGCGCTACGGCTTCGTCTGGGAAACCACCATCCTTGGCGGCGACACGTTCGTCGTCATGACTCAGGCTCTGGGCGCCCTGCCGGCTCTGTTGGGTTTCAGCGTGCCCACCGTGGAAATGATCCGCGCCAGTGGCGATGCCGCACTGAACATTGAAAGCGCTCGTCAGGCCTGGGCCGCGTGGCTGGTGGGCGTATTGCTGGTCTACGGGGTTTTGCCGAGGTTGTTGTTGGCGCTGTTGTGCCTGTGGCGCTGGAAAAGTGGTCGCGCCAGATTACGTCTGGACCTGAACCTGCCCGGTTACGCGCAACTGCGCGAACGCCTGATGCCCACCAGCGAACGCCTGGGCATCAGCGATGCGGCACCTGCGCAGCTTCATCACGTGGAAAGCGGCGTCAGCGAACTGCAAAGCGACGGCGCGTTGCTGGTGGCCATCGAGCTGGACGATCAACGGCCATGGCCGCCACCGCTGCCGAAAACCGTGAACGACGCGGGCGTCCTCGACAGTCGCGAATCGCGCCACAAACTCTTGGAACAACTCAGCCGTTTCCCCCCGGCCCGCCTGGCCATCGCCTGCGATCCAAGGCGTTCGCCGGACCGCGGCAGCCTCGCGCTGATCGCCGAACTGGCCCGCAACGCCAGCGCCACCCGCGTCTGGTTGCTGCAAGCGCCGCCCGGCGAAGCGTTGGATGCCGAGCGCCTCGGCGACTGGCACGTGGCGCTGCAACAGTTGGAGCTGCCCTTCGCCGATTGCGCGCCGCTGAACTGGCTGGAGACCGGTCATGACTAATCCGTGGAAAGCGCCGTTGAAGCTCGCCGTGGTCGGTCACACCAACGTCGGCAAAACCTCGTTGCTGCGCACGCTGACCCGTGATGTCGGTTTCGGCGAAGTCTCCCATCGCCCGAGCACCACGCGGCACGTCGAAGGCGCGCGGTTGTCGGTGGACGGCGAGCCCTTGCTCGACCTGTTCGACACGCCGGGCCTGGAAGACGCCATCGCCCTGCTCGACTACCTCGAACGCCTGGAACGCCCCGGTGAACGCCTCGACGGTCCGGCGCGACTGGCGCGTTTTCTTGAAGGCAGCGAAGCGCGGCAGCGGTTCGAACAGGAAGCCAAGGTGCTGCGGCAACTGCTCACCTGCGACGCCGGCCTCTATGTGATCGACGCCCGCGAACCGGTGCTTTCCAAGTACCGCGACGAACTGGAAGTGCTGGCCAGCTGCGGCAAACCGTTGCTACCGGTGCTGAATTTCGTCAGCAGCGCCAACCACCGCGAGCCGGATTGGCGTGAAGCGTTGGCGCGTCTGGGTTTGCATGCCCTGGTGCGTTTCGACAGCGTGGCGCCGCCGGAGGATGGCGAGCGGCGGCTTTATGAAAGCCTCGCGCTGTTGCTGGAAAATTCTCGCGAGCAACTGGAACGCTTGATCGCCGATCAACAGGCCCAGCGTCTGGCCCGGCAACAAAGCGCGGCGCGGTTGATTGCCGAATTGTTGATCGATTGTGCGGCGTGTCGGTGCAGCGTGGTCAGCGACGCCAAGCAGGAACAACAGGCGATCAGCGAACTGCGCAAAGCCGTTCGCCAACGGGAACAGCGTTGTGTCGAGGCGCTGCTCAAGCTCTACGCCTTCCGCCCGCAAGACGCGGCAGCCAGTGATCTGCCGCTGCTCGATGGCCGCTGGGGTGATGACCTGTTCAACCCGGAAACCCTCAAGCAACTGGGCGTGCGCGTCGGCGGCGGCATCGCGGCGGGTGCGGCCGCCGGGGCCGGGGTGGATTTGCTGGTCGGCGGCTTGACCCTCGGCGCGGCGGCGTTGGCCGGCGCGATTGCCGGCGGCGCCCTGCAAACCGCGCGCAGTTACGGCAGCCGGTTGCTGGGCAAGATTAAAGGCCAGCGTGAATTGACGGTCGATGACAGCGTGTTGCGGTTGTTGGCATTACGGCAGCGGCAGTTGCTTCAGGCGCTGAATGCGCGTGGGCATGCGGCGATGGACAGCATCCAGGTCGCTACGCCACAGGACAAGAGCTGGCGCGAAGGCAAACTGCCCGAAGCCCTGAACAAGGCTCGGGCACATCCGCAGTGGTCGTCGCTGAATCCACACGCGAAGTTGAATCAGGCGGAGCGGCAGGAGCAGATCGAGGTGTTGGCGCAGCAGCTCTGAATTTGCGGCGTCGGCTCTGACCCCATCGCGAGCAGGCTCACTCCCACAAGGAGTACGCGTTCCCCTGTGGGAGCGAGCCTGCTCGCGATGGGCGCAACTCGGTTCCAGGTGTCTACGCCGCCAACAGCCGCAACGCCTTCTCCTTCAAAACGTCGAGATCAATCACCGGCACCCACATTTCCTTGGCCAACTCATCCCAGTGCCGCATGCGCAAACTGACGGCGCACAACGGATCCTGTTCGAAAGCCTCAGCCTCAGCCTCGGTCATCACCCCGCCCTGATACTCCAGGGTCCGACGGCTGGCTTCACTCAGTCGCTCGTAGTACCCAGGCGTTTTGAGTGTCAGATAACGCTTGGCCTGAACGTGGTATTCCACCAGCCGCGCCATGCGTTCACTGAAACCTGCGCGACGCAGGTAATCGGCGCCCAGCCGCTCGTGGCTGACCACGCCGAAGCCGCCCATGTTCGGCGCGCTGTCGGCGCAGATGTGCCCGATGTCGTGGAAGAACGCCGCCAGCACCACTTCATCATCGAAGCCTTCCGCCATGGCCAGTTGTGCGGCCTGGGACATGTGCTCGATCTGCGACACCGGCTCGCCGATGTAATCGCTGTCGCCAAAGCGCTCATACAGCCCAAACACCTCGTCGATCACTTGCGTTTTGCGGTCCATCAACGCTCTCCCAATAACGTCGCGACATTACGTTCGGCCATTGCCGGCCCGACACTCATGCCGACGCCGGTGTGCATCAGTGCCACGCTCACGCCCGGCATCGGCCGCAGGAACGAAAACGGTCCTGGCCCTCGGGAACCATAGACCCCCTGCCAGCGCTCGACCACTTGCACTTTGCAGCCCAGCGTCTGCTCAGCCAGTTCGATCATCCAGTCATCCACCTGCTCGGCATTGAACGGTGACGGATCACTGCCGTAGTGGTGGGAATCGCCGATGATCAGCTCGCCGTGAGGTGTCGGGCTGATCAGCAGGTGAATGCCGTTTTCGTGCAGGTGCGGTTGCTCGCGCAGGATCTGCGCCTGCACTGCCGCTGCTTCCGGCAGATCGGCGAAGGCGCCGTAATGCACACAACTCAAACCGGTGAGCAGCGCATGTTGCAGGTTGAGGTTGATCTGCGGGCGGGCGCGGAGCATTTGCAGGCGGCAGATTTGCGGGTTGAGCGCGGCAATCGACTCGGCCAGCAAGGTCTGATAATCGTGACCGGAGCAGACGATGATGTGCTCGGCGTTGAAGGTGCCGGCGGTGCTGTGCAAGCGGCCCGGTTCGATGTCGCGCACGAGGGTGGAGAAGTGAAACTCGACGTTCATTTCGCGGCGCAGGTAATCGATCAACGCCGGGATTGCTTCGCGGGAATACAGTTGCTGATCGTCCATCCCGTGCAGCGCAGCGCGGTGATGGCGGAATTGGCCGCCGTACAGATCGCGCAATGCGGCACCGCGCAACAGCTCGACGCGGTAATCGTGTTCCACGGCGCGGCCGGCGCAAAATACTTCCAGCAGGTGTTCTTCGGCTTCTGTGCGGGCAAACAGGTATGAGCCGTTGCGCTTGAGTTGCAGGCCGGCCAGTTGCGCCCATTGGCCCCAGATCTCGCGGCTGGCTTTGGCCAGTTCGAGCATCGGGCCTGGTGGTTGGCCGGTGACGAGAGCCTGGCCAAAGTTGCGCACCGAGGCGCCCAAGGGCGTTTCGCTGCGTTCAAAAACCGTGACTTTCAAGCCGCGCCTGGCGGCGGCGTAGGCGTGGGACAAGCCGAGGATGCCGGCGCCTACGATCAGCAGGTCGTTGTGTTGTGTCATGAGGATTTTGTCCTGAATTCAAGACCGCTATCGCGAGCAGGCTCACTCCCACATTTGATCGGGGATAACCCTGAATCTCCATCCACTGGAGATCTAATGTGAAAGCAGGTTCCCCCCCAATCTCCATCCACTGGAAATCTAATGTAGGAGTGAGCCTGCTCGCGATGAGGCCATGTCAGCCAATAAAGATCTTACTTGGCAGCCACTTTCTCGGACTTGCCGTCATAGCGCTTGCGCCACTCGGTCAGGATTTCGTCGCGATTCTTCGACGCCCAGGCGAAGTCGTTCTTGATCAGGCGCTGCTCGTAATCCGCTGGCAATTCAGTCTGCGGCTTGGCGATACCCGGCTGAGCGAGGACGGCGAAGTTCTCTTTGTACAGCTCCATCGCCGCAGGGCTGGCCGAGAAGTCTGCCAGTTTCTTCGCCGCGTCTTCATGCGGTGTGCCCTTGATCACAGCCGTTGCTTCGATCTCCCAACCCAGGCCTTCTTTCGGCAGGATGATGTCCAGCGGTGCGCCCTGGCGCTTCAACTGAACAGCCGGGTATTCAAAGGAAATACCAATCGGGAATTCACCCGCCGCTGCCAGTTTGCAAGGCTTGGAACCGGAGTGAACGTACTGGCCGATGTTCTGGTGCAGGTCGTCCATGTACTGCCAGCCCTGCTTCTCGCCGAAGGTTTGCAGCCAGGCGCTGACGTCGAGGAAACCGGTGCCGGACGAGGTCGGGTTCGGCATCACGATTTTGCCTTTGTACTCAGGCTTGGTCAGGTCCTGCCAGCTCACGGGTTTGGTCAAACCCTGCTTCTCCGCTTCGACGGTGTTGAAGCAAATGGTCGCGGCCCACACGTCCATGCCAACCCAGGCTGGCGGGTTGGCGGCGTCGCGGTAGTTGCCGCCGATCTTGCCGAGGTCCTTCGGCGCGTAGCTTTGCAGCATGCCTTGCTGATCGAGAATCGCCAGGCTCGACGCCGCCAGGCCCCAGACGGCGTCAGCCTGCGGGCGGGCTTTTTCGGCCAGCAGTTTGGCGGTGATGATGCCGGTGGAATCACGCACCCACTTGATCTCGACGTCCGGGTTGGCTTTTTCGAAGGCTTCTTTGTAGGTCTTCAGTTGTTCGGCTTCGAGGGCGGTGTACACCGTCAACTCGGTTTTCGCCGCGAAGGCGTTCAGGCTGAAAGCGGTGAGGACAGCAGCGGCCAGGGCCAGGGGCTTGAACATGATCTTTTCCTGTTTTGAGTTGAGGTTGCGGGAGTGGAAATCAGTGACCGGGCGCGGTTTGCCGCCAGGCTTGGGAGCGGCGCAGCAAACCGCGCGAGGCCCAGGCCAGCAGCAGGGACACGCCCGCCGAGGTGAACAGAATCAGGGTCGACATCGCCGCCGCGCCGCCGACGTTGCCGGCGTCGTCCATGTTCAGTACCGCCACCGCTGCGAGGATGGTGTCGGGGCTGTAGAGGAAGATCGCCGCCGAAACGGTGGTCATGGCCGAGACGAACAGGTAGCGCACGATGTCCAGCAGCGCCGGCATGCAGATCGGCACGGTGACCCGCAGGTAATGCCGGTACAGCGGCGCCTTGAGCGACAGCGCGGCGGCTTCGAACTCGGCGTCGAGTTGGCGCAACGCCGTGGTCGCGGTCATTTGCGCGGTGGTCAAATAGTGAGCAATGGTGCAGACCACCAGCAGGGTCATGGTCCCGTAGAGCACATGCAGCGGGTTGTCGCTGAGGTTGAAGAAGAAGACATAACCCAGGCCCAGCACCAGACCCGGCACCGCCATCGGTACGAAACTGAGCATGCGCAATGTCAGATTCAGTCCGCGCTGGCCCTTGGTTTTTTCCATCAGGTAGGCGCCGGTGAAGATCAGCACGCTGCCGATCAACGCCGTGCACAGGGCCATCTTCACGCTGTTGCCGTAGGCCAGCCAACCGCCGCCCGCCGTATCGTTGAACTGGTAATGGCTGAGCGACAGCGACAGGTTGTACGGCCAGAATTTCACCAGCGACGAGAACACCGCCATGCCAAACACCAGCAGCAACACCGCACAGATCAGCAGCACGATGGCCAGGTAGCAGCCGTCGCGCAGTTTCGACGGTGCCGGTTGAAAGACCTGCGCCCGACCGCTCATGGAATCGCCGTGACGCCGACGTAACCACGCATCGACACCAAAGCTGAACAGCGCCGGCAGCAGCAGGACCATGCCGATCAATGCACCGCGACCGAATTGTTGCTGACCGACCACGGCTTTGTAGGCTTCCAGCGCCAGCACCTGATAGTCGCCACCGACCACCACGGGCACGCCGAAATCGGTGATGGTCAGGGTGAAGACGAGGCAGAACGCGGCGAACACCGCCTGACGCGTCGCCGGCCAGGTGATGCTGCGGAAGGCTTTCGCCGGACTGGCGCCCATGCTGGAGGCGGCATCGAACAGTCGCGCATCCGCCAGGGACAGCGCCGACAGCAGAATCATCAAGGCGTGTGGGAAGGTGTAGATGACCTCGCCCAGAACAATGCCCCAGAAGCCGTAGATATTGTCCGAAAGCAAACCGCGCAACATGCCTTGGTTACCGAACAGATAAACCAGCGCAATGCCCGGCAACATCGACGGCGCCATCAATGGCAACAGCGACATGCCACGCCAGATACCTTTGCCCGGAATCAGGGTGCGTTGCAGCGCGTAGGCAAAGAGGTAGGCCAGCGGTACGACAATCGCCGCGACGCTGAGGGACACTTTCAGGCTATTGCCGAGCAACCAGTGGAAATTCGCACTGGTGACCAGTTCACGGGCAGCCACCAGACCACCGCCCTGCCCGGCCTCCGAACTGAAGCCACGCCAGAAGATCGCCAGCAACGGCATCAGCACCGCGACGCCGAGCAACACCAATAAAAGGACTTTGCCGCCGACCACGAACACCCGGTCGCCGATCTCGGCACGGGAGGTCTGCCGAACCTGCTTGTGCGGTATCGGCAGCGCGATGTTCGCGCTCATCAGGCGAACACCTGCAGGCTGCGCGGCGGCAAGGCGACCATGATCTGCTGTGCGCCGAGGCGTGGCATGGCTTCCGGCGCCAGTTCTGCCAGCAACGCGTGGCCCGGCAGTTGATCGAGCTCGAAGCTCATGCGGCAGCGATTGCCGAGAAAGGTGATTTCACGAACCTTGGCCGGGAACAGGTTTTCTTCATGCACCAGCGGGTTGACGTTGATCGCCTCGGGCCGGCAGAACAAACGACCCGACGCGGTTTTCGCGCTGCCATCCGCCAGGCGCATGTTCATCCCGCCGACCTGTGCATGACTGTCGCTGCTGCGCTGGAAGGGCAGCCAGTTGCCCTGGCCGACAAACTCCGCCACGAACGGCGTGGCCGGGCGGTCGTAGATTTCCTGCGGCGTGGCGTACTGCTCGACCTTGCCGTTGTTCATCACGGCGATGCGGTCGGCCATCAGCATGGCCTCGTCCTGATTGTGGGTGACCATCAGCGTGGTGATGCCGAGGCTGCGCTGCAGTTGGCGCAATTCGGTGCACAGGTGCTCGCGGACCCGGGCATCGAGGGCGGACATTGGCTCGTCCAGCAACAACAACGAAGGCGCCGGCGCCAGGGCGCGGGCCAGTGCGACACGTTGCTGCTGACCGCCGGACAATTGACCGGGGTACTTTTTCTCACTGCCGGTCAGGCCGACCAGTTCCAGCATCTGACCGACGCGCTTGCGCACTTCGTCGCGACCGCTGCCGGCGAGGCCGTAGGCAATGTTCGCTTCGACGGTGAGATTGGGGAACAACGCGTAGGACTGGAACAGAATGCCGTAGTCCCGCGCCTGAGGTGCCAGGTGCGAAACGTCGCGATCACCGAGGTACAACTCGCCGCTGTCCTGTTTCTCCAGACCGGCGATGCAACGCAGCAAGGTGGTCTTGCCACAGCCCGACGGCCCCAGCAGACACACCAGTTCACCGGCCGCCACGTCGAGGGAAACGTTATCCAGCGCAGTGAAAGCGCCGAAGCGTTTCTGCACGCCGCGCACCTTCATCGGGGCACCGGGGTTGGTCAGGGCAGTTGCGATCGAGTGGTTCATGGACGGGCCTCATCAAGCAGATGAAGGCCATCCTAGGGATGTAATGCGTCCGTCATGTGGCAGTGAGGCCAAAACGGCTGATAGTGGTATTCAAGGATTTTGGTTGGGGTTAATGGTGACTGGTCTGGCGCCTTCGCGGGCAAGCCTCGCTCCTACAGAGAAATGCGTTCCCCTGTAGGAGCGAGGCTTGCCCGCGAAGAGGCCCTCAGAGTCACCGCAAAACTCAGGCCGGGGCCATTTCCTGCGCCAACCCCAGGAACGCCGCCGGCAACCGCGCGCCTTTGCGTTCCTTGAGGCAGTACAAATACTCTGGAATCTGCGGCGCATTCTCGATGGTCAGCACACGCAGCTGCGGATCGTGCGGCACTTCCTGCCGGGCAATGATGCTGATCCCGATGTTGCGCAGCACCGCTTCGCGGATCGATTCACGGCTGCCGATCTCCAGCAACGGCCCGAAACTCACCCCGGCGCTGGCTAGCAATTCTTCGGTCAGGCGCCGAGTGGTCGAGCCTGACTCGCGCATCAACAACGTGTGCCCGGCCAACGCGCTAAGCGGCACATGATCGTGCACCGCCAACGGATGATTGCGATGCACCGCCAACACCAGCGGATCGCTGCCGAGCACCCGCCGAATCAGTCGCGCATCATCGAGCAGCTGCGAGGACGCGGCGACATCCACCCGGTAATCCTCCAACGCTTCCAGCACCTGCTGAGAGTTGCCGATCTCCACCGACACTTCCACCTGCGGCAAGCGCTCGCGGAAGGTCTTCACCAGATCGAGGATGTAATACGGCGCCGTGGCGGCGATGCGCAAAGTGCCCTGGACCTGGCCGCTGTTACGCAGGAAAAACTCGATGTCGGCTTCCTGCTGCAACAGCGTCTTGACCATCGGCAGCAGCCGCGCACCTTCATCACTGACGCTGAGGCGGCGACCGCCACGGTAGAACAGTTCAACCGAGTACTGGCTTTCCAGATTGCGGATTTGCGTGGTCACGGTGGGCTGGCTCAGGCCGAGCTTTTTCGCCGCCAGGGTAATGCTGCCCAGACGGGCCACCATGTAAAACGCCTTCAGCTCGGCACTCAGCACACCCGCTCCTCATCACTTACTTGCGCAACAGGCGCAAACCGTTGAACACCACCAACAGGCTCACGCCCATGTCAGCGAACACCGCCATCCACATGGTGGCGATCCCGGCGAAGGTTACCCCAAGAAAGATAGCCTTGATGACCAAAGCGAGGGCGATGTTCTGTTTGAGGATGCTCGACGTCTGCCGCGACAGGCGGATGAACGTGGGGATTTTGCGCAGATCGTCGTCCATCAGGGCGACATCGGCGGTTTCGATGGCGGTATCGGTACCGGCGGCAGCCATCGCAAAACCGATTTCTGCCCGGGCCAGTGCCGGGGCATCGTTGATGCCATCACCGACCATGCCGACGCTATGGCCCTGTGCATAAAGGGCTTCGATGGCTTGCAGTTTATCGGTGGGCAGCAGATCGCCCTTGGCTTCGTCGATGCCGACTTGTGCGGCAATCGCCTGGGCGGTGTGGACGTTGTCGCCAGTGAGCATCAGGGTTTTGATGCCCAGGTCATGCAGTTGCTGGATCGCTTCGCGGCTGGATTCCTTGACCGTATCGGCCACGGCGAACAGCGCCAGCGGGCCGGATTTGTCGAGCAGCAACACCACCGACTTGCCCTGTTTTTCCAGCGCAAACAGCTTTTCTTCCAAGGCGGGCGAGCACAGGTTCAGCTCTTCGACCAAACGGTGGTTGCCCAAGTGGTAGACCTGACCGTTGATTTCACCGCGTACCCCGCGACCGGCCAGGGCTTCGAAGTTATCCACAACGAGCGGTGCAAAGGCTTTATCCACAGCGGCGTTGGCAATGGCCAGCGACACCGGGTGGTCCGAGCGCACGGCCAATGCCGCCGCAATTCCCGGTGCCGAGGCATCAGCGGTTGGGTCAAGCGACAGGTAATCGGTCTGCACCGGTTTGCCGTGGGTGATCGTGCCGGTCTTATCCAGCGCCAGGTAATCGAGCTTGTAACCGCCCTCCAGATAAACGCCGCCCTTGACCAGAATCCCCTTGCGCGCCGCCGCCGCGAGGCCGCTGACGATGGTCACTGGCGTCGAGATCACCAGCGCACACGGACAAGCGACCACCAGCAGTACCAACGCGCGATAGATCCAGTCGAACCAGACTGCACCCATGAACAGCGGCGGAATTACCGCGACGGCCAGAGCCAGGGCGAATACGGCCGGTGTGTAGATTTTTGAAAACTGGTCAACGAAACGCTGAGTCGGTGCCCGTGCGCCTTGCGCCTGTTCGACGGCGTGGATGATCCGCGCCAGGGTCGAATTGTTGGCGGCGGCGGTGACGGAATACTCCAGAGAACCCGCCTGATTGATGGTCCCGGCGAAAACCTTGTCGCCAAGCGTCTTCTCGACCGGCAGGCTTTCACCCGTGATCGGTGCCTGATCGATGGTTGAACTGCCCGCCACCACTTCACCGTCCAGGCCGATCCGCTCGCCGGGCCGCACGCGCACCCGCGCGCCCAGCTCGATGGTTTTGACGTCCTGCAAAACCCAACTGCCATCAGCCTGCAACACCGTGGCCTGCTCCGGGGTCATCTGCATCAAACCGCTGATAGCGTTGCGCGCACGGTCCAGGGACTTGGCCTCGATCAACTCGGCCACGGTGAACAGGAACATCACCATCGCCGCTTCTGGCCACTGCCCGATCAGGATCGCGCCGGTCACCGCGATGCTCATCAACGCGTTGATGTTGAGGTTGAGGTTTTTCAGGGCGATCCAGCCCTTTTTGTAAGTGCTGAGGCCGCCGCTGAGGATCGAGACCAGCGCGATAACCGCCACGACCCAGTTGGGTGCTGCGTCGGTGAAGTGGATCACTTCGGCAGCGAGCGCGGTCACGCCGGACAGTGCCAGTGGCCACCACGGTTTTTTCTCAGGTGCCGGGGCGGGTGCTTCGACGCCCTGCTCCAACGGCTCGGCAACCATGCCCAGCGACTTGATCGCGTCGATGATCGGCGCGGTGCTCGGCAAGTCATGAGTGACGCCCAACACGCGGTTGATCAGGTTGAACTCCAGCTGCTGCACACCGGCGAGCTTGCCCAGTTTGTTCTGGATCAGCGTCTGCTCGGTCGGGCAGTCCATCGCGTCGATGCGGAAACTGCTCAGCTGCGCGTTGGCGGTGGACGTTTCGCTGAGCTTGATCAGCGACGGCGCCGCTGCTTTGGAAGAACAGCAGGAATCCCCGTGACCGCCATGGTCATGTTTCTGTACAGGCTGCAGTTTGTGGCTGTGACCAGCCTCGTGTGTGTGATCGTGTCGGGAATCGCTCATCAGGTCGCGTCCATAAGGTGCCTGTTGCCAAGTAAAGACCCTGTAGCCACTATAGGGTCAAGCACCCTTTTGGAGATTGCCGTCATGAAGATCGGAGAACTGGCCAGGCTCACGGACTGCGCCGTGGAAACCATTCGCTACTACGAGCGCGAAAACCTGCTGCCGGAGCCGGCCCGCAGCGACGGCAACTACCGCGTCTACACCCAGGCCCATGCCGAGCGCCTGACCTTCATCCGCAACTGCCGCACCCTCGACATGACGCTCGAGGAAATCCGCAGCCTGCTGGCCTTGCGCGACAGTCCGCAGGATCAATGTGAAAGCGTGAATGCGCTGATCGACGAGCACATTCATCACGTCAAGGCGCGGATCGACGGCTTGCTGGCGTTACAGGCACAACTGCTCGACCTGCGCCAACGCTGTGGCGAAGGGCCGGAGATTGATCAGTGCGGGATTTTGCAGCGGTTGGAAGTGAGTGGCGGGGTTGTGGCGACGGAGGTTGAGCATTCGCATGTGGGCCGCAGTCACGGCCATTAAGAACACCGCTTTCCCCCTGTAGGAGCGAGCCTGCTCGCGATGGTCGTCAACGATGACGCGTGCTGTCTGAAAACACGCGTCGCATTCGAACTCATCGCGAGCAGGCTCGCTCCTACAGGGGGTCGGTGTTGAGGCTTAGACCGCCATCGGCGCCGTCATCGGCGCATGGTGCTGATAACCCTCAAGCGAAAAATCACCCGGCTCGATCAACTCCAGCCACTCCGGCTGATACACGCCCGTCTTGGCAAACTCCGGCACACGATCACTGATCACCAGCTTCGGCATCGGGAACGGCTCGCGCTTGAGCTGTTCGTTCAGCATGTCCAGATGGTTTTCGTAGACGTGCGCGTCACCGATGAAATAGGTGAACCAGCGCGGCGTATAACCGGTCAGGCGACCGATCAGGCTCAACAGCGCGGCGCCTTCGGTGAGGTTGAACGGCGTGCCCAGGCCCAGGTCGTTGGAGCGGATGTAGAGGGTCAGGGAAATTTCCTTGGTCTCGACATTCGGGTGGAACTGGTACAGCAGGTGGCACGGCGGCAGGGCCATTTCATCGAGCTGCGCAACGTTCCAGCCGTGGAACAGGATGCGGCGGCTGCCCGGGTCCTTGATGATGGTGTCGACGCACTGGCGGATCTGGTCGATCGCCTTGTACAGCACCACGTAAGCCTGGCCGTCCTCTTCGCCTTCAGCGATCTGGCGGTAACCTTGCTTCAGGGTCTGCTCGATGGCGGCCTGGTTGCTGACCGGGATCTGCTTGTACGCCGGCCACTTGCGCCATTGCACGCCGTAGATCTCGCCGAGGTCGTCTTCGCCCTGGCGGAACGGGTTGGCCAGCCATTGCGCGTTTTCGTTGGCGTTCTGGTCCCAGACCTTGCAGCCCAGCGCACGGAATTCGGCGGCGTTGTTCACCCCACGCAGAAAACCGCACATCTCGCCGATGGCCGATTTGAAGGCCATCTTGCGCGTGGTGATCGCCGGAAAACCTTCTTGCAGGTCATAACGCAGCATCGCGCCCGGAAAGCTGATGGTGTTCACGCCAGTGCGGTTGGCCTGTTTGGTGCCGTTCTTGATGACGTGGGCGACCAGTTCGAGATATTGCTTCATGAGTTACCTGTGTCCTTGAACCCGGGACCAAAGCCCCGGGGTTCGAATTTATACGGCTGCCGCTGGAGTCGCCGGGGCGCGGTGATACGCCAGCCAGATCAGGAACAGCCCGCCGACGATCATCGGCACGCAGAGCACCTGGCCCATGGTCAGCCAGTTCCAGGCCAGATAGCCCAGTTGCGCGTCCGGTACGCGGACGAATTCGACGATGAAACGGAAGATGCCATAGAACAGCGCGAACATCCCGGACACCGCCATGGTCGGCCGTGGCTTGCGCGAAAACAGCCACAGGATCAGGAACAGCGCGACGCCTTCCAGCGCGAACTGATACAGCTGCGACGGGTGACGCGGCAACTGCGCCGGATCGCTGAACGGCGGGAAGATCATCGCCCACGGCACGTCGGTCGCCTTGCCCCACAATTCGGCGTTGATGAAGTTGCCGATACGCCCGGCGCCCAGGCCGATCGGCACCATCGGCGCGACGAAGTCCATCAGCTGGAAGAACGACTTGTTGTTCTTTTTACCGAACCACAACGCCGCCAGCATCACGCCGATGAAGCCGCCGTGGAACGACATGCCACCCTTCCACACTTCGAAAATCAGCGTCGGGTTGGCCAGGTAAGCGTGCAGATCGTAGAACAGCACATAGCCCAGGCGACCGCCGACGATAACGCCCATCGACATCCAGAAGACCATGTCGGAGAGCTTCTCCTTGGTCCAGGTCGGGTCGAAACGGTTGAGCCGGCGCGACGCCAGCAGCCACGCACCGCCGATGCCGATCAGGTACATCAAGCCGTACCAGTGGATTTTCAGCGGACCGATGGCCAGGGCCACCGGGTCGATCTGCGGGTAAGGCAGCATTGCGACTCCTCGTTAGAGTTGAAAGCTTCAAAATTCCCGGGCGACGCTGCCACCTCAGGATTAAGCCAGGATTGTGCGGTGCGTCAGATCAGAAAATTCAAACCCACGCAGAACAGCAAAGCGGCGAACAGTCTTTTCAGCAACTTCGGCGACAGGCTGTGGGCCAGTCGCGCACCGAGGCGGGCGAAGACCATGCTGGTCAGGGCGATCCCCAGCAGCGCCGGCAAATAAATAAAACCGAGACTATGAGCCGGCAGCAACGGATCGTGCCAGCCCAGAATCATGAAACTTAATGCACTGGCCAGCGCGATGGGCAGACCGCACGCCGAGGACGTGGCCACCGCTTGCTGCATCGGCACGCTGCGCCAGGTCAGGAACGGCACGGTCAGCGAACCGCCGCCAATCCCGAAAATCGCCGACGCCCAGCCAATCACACTGCCAGCCACGGTCAGACCGACTTTACCCGGCACCGTTCGGCTGGCCTTGGGCTTGACGTCCAGCATCAACTGCACGGCGATGACCAGGGCAAATACGCCGATGATTTTCTGCAGGTTTGGCCCGGAGATCGCTTCGGCTGTCAGCGCGCCGAACCCGGCGCCGAGCAGGATGCCGACGGTCATCCAGGCAAAAATCGGCCAACGCACGGCACCGCGGCGATGATGCTCGCGCACAGCATTGACCGAGGTAAAGATGATCGTAGCCAGGGATGTGCCGACCGCCAGATGCGTCAGGATCGAGGCGTCGAAACCCTGCAAGGTGAAACTGAACACCAGCACCGGCACGATGATAATTCCGCCGCCGACGCCGAACAGGCCGGCCAGCACGCCTGCACAGGCGCCGAGCGCCAGATAGAGCAGAAATTCCATGTACGACCCCCAAAGAAGAGCGGCATGGTAACGGATGCATGGCCTTCGGCTCCACTGGATGGCGATGGATACCCGCACAATGACTGCGTAGAGTGGGCAAAAACACACAAGGACCACCTTATGTGCCTGATTGTCTTTGCCTGGCGCCCGGGTCACGCCCAGCCGCTGATCGTCGCCGCCAACCGCGACGAATTCTATGCCCGGCCCAGCCTGCCCCTGGCGCAATGGCCCGAAGCACCGCACGTCTACGCCGGTCGCGATCTGGAGGCTGGCGGCACCTGGCTCGGTGTCGGCGCCAACGGGCGCTTTGCGGCGCTGACCAATATTCGCGATCCCCATCAACCGGCCGCTCGAAAATCCCGAGGCGAACTGGTTGCGCGATTTCTCAGCGGCGACATGCCGATAGATGATTATTTGGACGACGTTGTCGGACGTTCGCTCGAATATGCCGGTTTTAACCTGCTGATCGGCAATGCCAATGAACTGTGGCACTTCAATGCCCGGGAGTCTGAAGCGGTGCTGCTGCCGGCCGGGGTGTATGGGTTATCGAATGCTGGCCTGGATACGCCGTGGCCGAAGTTGCTCAAGGCGCGAGCGGCGCTGGAAGCTGTTCTGGAGGATCCGCAGCCTGAGGCGTTATTGGCGTTGCTCAGTGATTCGCAGACAGCGCCTTTTGCAGAGCTGCCGGATACCGGGGTGGGTCTGGCGACTGAGTCGTTGTTGTCGAGTGTGTTTATTGCCAGCCAGAGTTATGGGACGCGGGCGAGTACGGCGTTGATTGTTCAGGCGGATGGGACGCGGCTGATGGTCGAACGGAGTTTCGGGCCGTATGGCGGGCATCTTGGGGAAGTGGAGATCAGGGTTTAGATTTTTGGCGTATCAGGGGACGCCATCGCCGGCAAGCCGGCTCCTACAGGATTTACGCGTTCCCTGTAGGAGCCGGCTTGCCGGCGATGAGGTCATCAGCGTTTTAGAGGGCTTTGACCGCAGCCGGGCTGACCATCTTCGCCAACCCAAGGTTCTTCAGCGCCAGTTGCAGCGAGCTGTGGATAACTTGCGGGTTGTCGATGGTCATCAGCTCCGCGAGCAATTCCTTGGCCTTGCTCAGGTTGATCTGACGCAGCATCCACTTCACCTTCGGCAGGTTGGTGGCGTTCATCGACAAACTGTCAAAGCCCATCGCCATCAGCAGCACCGCCGCCGCCGGATCACCCGCCATCTCGCCGCAGATGCTCACAGGCTTGCCTTCGGCATGGGCGTCACGCACCACGGTCTGCAACGCCTGAAGCACCGCCGGGTGCAGGTAGTCGTAGAGGTCGGCCACTCGCGGGTTGTTGCGGTCCACGGCCAGCAGGTACTGGGTCAGGTCGTTGGAACCGACCGACAGGAAGTCCACTTGCCGCGCCAGTTCCTTGGTCTGATAAACAGCCGCGGGAATTTCGATCATCACGCCAATCGGCGGCATCGGCACGTCGGTGCCTTCGTCGCGGACTTCGCCCCACGCCCGGTGAATCAGGTGCAAGGCTTCTTCGAGTTCGTGGGTGCCGGAGATCATCGGCAACAGAATCCGCAGATTGTTCAGGCCTTCGCTGGCCTTGAGCATCGCGCGGGTCTGCACCAGGAAGATTTCCGGGTGGTCGAGGGTGACGCGAATGCCGCGCCAACCGAGGAACGGGTTGTCTTCCTTGATCGGAAAGTACGACAGCGACTTGTCGCCGCCGATGTCCAGGCTGCGCATGGTCACCGGTTGCGGGTGGAACGCGGCGAGCTGTTCGCGATAGATCGCCAGCTGCTCTTTTTCGCTCGGGAAGCGCTGGTTGATCATGAACGGCACTTCGGTGCGATAAAGACCGACACCTTCGGCGCCGCGCTTTTGCGCCCGCGCCACGTCCGCCAGCAGGCCGGTGTTGACCCACAGCGGCATGCGGTGACCATCGAGGGTCACGCACGGCAGGTCGCGCAGGGAATCGAGACCGAGCGCCAGTTGTTTCTCTTCTTCCACCACCTCGGCGAACTGCTTGCGCAGCACATCGCTGGGGTTGGTGTAGACCTCGCCGCGGTTGCCGTCGACGATCAATTCGATGCCGTCGACCTTGGCATAAGGCAGGTCGACCAGACCCATCACCGTCGGGATGCCCATCGCCCGGGCGAGGATCGCGACGTGGGAGTTACCTGAACCGAGAACTGAAACCAGACCGACCAGCGTGCCTTCCGGCACCTCGCCGAGCATCGCCGGCGTCAGTTCTTCGCTGACCAGAATGGTTTTTTCCGGGTAGACCAGGTTCTGCTGACGCTCTTCCTGCAAGTAAGCGAGCAGACGGCGACCAAGGTCCTTGACGTCCGATGCGCGCTCACGCAGGTAGGCGTCGTCCATCAATTCGAAACGGTTGACGTGCTCAGTGACCACCTGGCGCAGCGCGCCCTGGGCCCACTGACCGGTCTTGATCACGGTGGTGACTTCGCTGCCGAGCGCCTCATCGGCGAGCATCATCAGGTAGACGTCGAACAGGGCGCGCTCTTCGGGGCGCAACTGCGAGGCCAGTTTGGCCGACAACGCACGCATGTCGGCGCGCACGCCTTCGATGGCGGTCTTGAACAACGCCAGTTCGGCGTCGATGTCGCTGATGGTCTTGTCCGGCACCACGTCCAGATCGGCCGGTGGCAGCATGACCACCGCCGTACCGACCGCCGCGCCCGGCGAGCCCGGCACGCCGATGAACTTGGCTTCCTGGATGCCTTTGCCCTGACGGCCCAGGCCTCGGATCGAACCGGTGGCCTCGGCGTGAGCGATAACCCCGGCGAGTTGCGCGCTCATGGTCACGAGGAAGGCTTCTTCACCTTCATCGAACTGGCGGCGTTCTTTCTGCTGAATGACCAACACGCCGACAACGCGACGGTGGTGGATGATCGGTGCCCCGAGGAATGAGGCGTAGCGCTCTTCACCGGTCTCGGCGAAGTAGCGGTAGCGCGGGTGATCCGCGGCGTTTTCGAGGTTCAGGGGTTCTTCACGCGTGCCGACCAGGCCGACCAGACCTTCGTTGGGTGCCATGCTGACTTTGCCGATCGAGCGCTTGTTCAAGCCCTCGGTCGCCATCAGCACGAAGCGGTTGGTCTCGGGGTCAAGCAGGTAGACCGAGCAGACCTGGCTGCCCATGGCCTCTTTGACGCGCAACACAATAATCCCCAACGCCGCCTTGAGATCCTTGGCGGAGTTAACTTCCTGGACGATCTTGCGCAGCGTATTGAGCATGGCTCGGGGTCGAACTCCGTCGTCAGTCGCGCGCTAAAAGGCGCGGGGCAAGCTCTTTGAGAGCGCGTCGATACACCTCGCGCTTGAATGTCACCACCTGGCCCAACGGATACCAATAACTGACCCAGCGCCAGCCATCGAATTCCGGTTTACCGGTCAAATCCATCCGCACCCGCTGCTCGTTGGAGATCAGGCGCAGGAGAAACCATTTCTGTTTCTGGCCGATGCACAGCGGTTGGCTGTGGGTACGGACCAGACGTTGCGGCAAACGATAGCGCAACCAGCCCCGGGTGCAGGCGAGAATTTCAACATCTTCACGCTCCAGACCCACTTCTTCGTTCAACTCGCGGTACAAGGCGTCTTCCGGCGTCTCCTGGGGGTTGATACCACCCTGTGGAAACTGCCAGGCATCTTGATTGATACGGCGAGCCCATAGCACCTGTCCGGCATCATTCGTGAGAATGATCCCGACATTGGGGCGGAAACCATCGGGGTCGATCACGGCAACAACCTCGCAAACGCATGTCGCCGCATTGTTCCACAAAGGTTGTGAAGGCAGCAACGAGCCGGCCAACCTTATGTGCACTCTTGTGAAAAGTCCGTATTCTGGGCGCCTTTCTACAGACTTTTCAGCGAGTAACTGCAATGCGCCTGGCTTTATTCGACTTGGACAACACCCTTTTGGGCGGCGACAGTGACCACGCCTGGGGTGATTACCTGTGCGAACGCGGCTTCCTCGACGCCGTCGCCTACAAGACACGCAACGACGAGTTCTATCAGGATTACCTGGCCGGCAAGCTGGATAACGCCGCCTACCTGAACTTTTGCCTGGAAGTGCTCGGCCGCACCGAAATGGCCACGCTGGATCAGTGGCACAGCGATTACATGCGCGACTGCATCGAACCGATCGTGCTGCCCAAGGGACTTGAGCTGCTGAAGAAGCACCGCGATGCCGGCGACAAACTGGTGATCATCACCGCGACCAACCGCTTCGTCACAGGTCCGATTGCCGAGCGCTTGGGCGTTGAAACCCTGATCGCCACCGAGTGCGAGATGGTCGATGGCCGCTACACCGGGCGCAGCACCGACGTGCCGTGCTTCCGCGAAGGCAAGGTGACTCGGCTTAATCGTTGGCTGGAAGAAAGCGGGCATTCGCTGGAAGACAGTTACTTCTACAGCGACTCGATGAATGATTTTCCGTTGCTGGAACAGGTGGCGAATCCGGTGGCGGTTGATCCGGACCCGAATTTGCGTGCCGAGGCCGAGAAACGTGGCTGGCCGGTGATTTCGTTGCGTGACTGAAATCGCCTTCGCGAGCAGGCTCACTCCTACATTGGAATGCGTTCCCCTGTAGGAGTGAGCCTGCTCCCGATTGGGTCGACTCGGTTTCAAGCGTTAAACAGGCTTGGCACCCATCAACCCGGCAATGGCGATAAAGCAGACGAAGCTGAACAACGCCAGGGCGAAGGTAAACTTGCCGTTCCCCGCCGGCGCCTTGCGTAACTTATTCAGCCGCACCAACAACCAAAACCACGCCAACGCCGCAACGGTGTAAAGCACACTCGACGCCAGCAACCACGTCTGCCCCAACGGCCAGCCCACCAGATGCACCATCCACCAGCCGGTGAACGGCATGCTCAACAGTGCCAGCCCCATCAGCAGCCAGATGAACACCCGAGGCCTTTGCAACGTGCGGCTGCCCGCCGTCGCGTCGCCATTACGCCGAGTTCGCCAGACCCAGATCCCCAGGCCCAGCGCACAGACCAGCAGCACAACCGTCGCCACCATGTGCGCCACTTTCAGGGCGGTTAACGTTTCCATTGTTCGACTTCCTTATGACCTGCCCATCAGCGTAGCCGCTCAGCCAAGAAACAGCTGATAGGCCGGGTTGTCGCTTTCGTCCCAGTACGGGTAGCCGATTTCTTCCAGCGCCGCCGGCACCAGATGACGCTCCTCGTGAGGCACTTGCAGCCCTGCGACCACACGACCGTCTGCCGCGCCGTGGTTGCGGTAGTGGAACATCGAGATGTTCCAGCGCCCGCCGAGCTTGCTGAGGAAGTTGAACAGCGCGCCCGGTCGCTCTGGAAATTCAAAGCGCAGCACCACTTCATCAACCACCTGGGCCGCGCGGCCACCGACCATGTGCCGAATGTGCAACTTGGCCAGTTCGTTGTCGGTCAGGTCCAGCACCGGGAAACCCTGCTCGGTCAGGCTGGCAAGCAGCGCACTGCGCGGATCGTTTTCCGGGTGCGTCTGCACGCCAACGAAGATGTGCGCTTCGCTGCCGGTGTTGTAGCGGTAGTTGAATTCGGTGATCTGGCGCTTGCCGATGGCTTCGCAGAACGCCTTGAAGCTGCCCGGCTTCTCGGGGATGGTCACGGCGATGATGGCTTCGCGGCCCTCGCCCAGCTCGGCGCGTTCGGCGACGTGGCGCAAGCGGTCGAAGTTGACGTTGGCGCCAGAATCGATGGCCACAAAGGTGTGCCCGGTGACAGCGTGCTGCTCGACGTATTTCTTGATCCCGGCCACGCCCAGGGCGCCGGCAGGTTCAGTGATCGAGCGGGTATCGTCGTAGATATCCTTGATCGCCGCGCAGATCTCGTCGGTGCTGACCGTGATCACTTCATCGACATAGTCTTTGCAGATGTCGAACGTGTACTGACCAATCTGAGCGACCGCGACGCCGTCGGCGAAGAGGCCCACGGTCGGCAGCACCACGCGCTCGCCGGCGGCCATGGCGGCTTGCAGACAATTGGAGTCGTCCGGCTCGACGCCGATGATCTTGATTTCCGGGCGCAGGTATTTCACGTACGCCGCGATACCGGCGATCAGCCCGCCGCCGCCGACCGGAACGAAGATCGCATCCAGACGCCCAGGGTGCTGGCGCAGAATCTCCATGGCCACCGTGCCCTGCCCGGCAATGGTGTGGGGATCGTCGTACGGGTGAATGTAGACGTAGCCTTTTTCGTCGACCAGTTTCAGCGAGTAAGCCAGGGCTTCCGGGAACGAATCCCCGTGCAGCACCACTTTGCCACCACGGGAACGCACACCTTCGACTTTGATTTCCGGGGTGGTCTTGGGCATGACGATGGTGGCTTTCACGCCGAGCACTTTCGCCGCCAGGGCCAGGCCCTGCGCGTGATTACCGGCCGAAGCCGTCACGACGCCGCGCGCGCGTTCTTCATCGCTCAACTGCGTGAGCTTGTTGTAGGCCCCACGAATCTTGAACGAGAACACCGGCTGCAAGTCTTCACGCTTGAGCAAAATACTGTTGCCCAGCCGCTCGGAGAGCTGGCGGGCAGTCTGCAATGGGGTTTCTACGGCAACGTCATAAACGCGCGAGGTGAGGATCTTTTTGACGTACTGTTCGAGCATCGGAAAGCATCACTGAGCGGGTTGGGCAGGGCCAAGGAGTCTAACCCGGCTTTCGGGCGTGCGACCACACTAAACAGGTGGTTTTACCCTCCCCGGAAGGGGTCAAGGACCTGTAGGAGCGAGGCTTGCCCGCGAAGAGGCCGGCACATCCAGAATAAATGTTGGCAGTAAGAACGCTTTCGCGGGCAAGCCTCGCTCCTACAGGTCACGGTGGCGGTCCGCCAATCGGGCAATGACCTTCCCCGTCCCGGGGCCTATAATGCCGGGCTTTCGTTCCCCCTCTTCGGCACTTCGGAGCCCGCATGACCCAGGATCAACTCAAACAGGCAGTGGCCCAGGCCGCCGTCGACTTCATCCTCCCGAAACTCGACGACAAGAGCATCGTCGGGGTCGGCACCGGCTCCACCGCCAACTGCTTCATCGATGCACTGGCGCAACACAAAGGCGCCTTCGACGGCGCAGTCGCCAGTTCCGAAGCCACCGCCGCACGCCTCAAGGGCCACGGTATTCCGGTGTATGAGCTGAATACCGTCAGCGACCTGGAGTTCTACGTCGACGGCGCCGACGAAAGCGACGAGCACCTGAACCTGATCAAGGGCGGCGGCGCAGCCCTGACCCGCGAGAAGATCGTTGCGGCCGTGGCCAAGACCTTCATCTGCATCGCCGATGGCAGCAAACTGGTGCCGGTGCTCGGCGCGTTCCCGCTGCCGGTCGAAGTGATCCCGATGGCCCGCAGCCACGTGGCCCGCGAGCTGGTGAAGCTCGGCGGCGACCCGGTTTACCGTGAAGGCGTGCTGACTGACAACGGCAACATCATTCTGGATGTGTTCAACATGCAGATCACCAACCCGGTGGAGCTGGAGACGCAGATCAATGCGATCGTCGGCGTGGTGACCAACGGTTTGTTCGCGGCGCGTCCTGCGGACCTGCTGTTGCTGGGCACCAGCGAAGGCGTCAAAACCCTGCGCGCGCAGTAAGCCAGACGCAAAACCCTGTAGGAGCCAGCTTGCTGGCGATAGCGGCGTAACAGTCAACATAGATGTTGAATGTCACGGCCTTATCGCCGGCAAGCCGGCTCCTACAGGGGTTGTGTTTATGTTTTAGGGTTGTGGTGGTTTCTTGAAGACGTAGAACAGGTTCGGCTCGCTCACCAGGTACATCGTGCCGTCGTCATCCATGGCGATCCCTTCCGCTTGCGGCACCGTCTTCTGCAACCCCTGACGCCCCTTGTTCAGTGACATGGTGCTCAGCGGACGCCCGTCCACATCCAGTTCCAGAATCAGTCGCGACTCGTCGGACAGCGCCAACAGGTGACCGCTGCGCTCGTCGTATTGCAGGCTCGACAGGTCTCGCACAAACATCCCGGCATCGCGCTTGGGGTTGTTGACCACGTGCACCGCATAGGATTTTTCCGGGTTGTAATGCGGAAAGCCCTGCACTTCATAGATCAGCATCGGGTCGCGCTCCTTGGCGACAAACAGCCGCTTGCCCACCGAATCGTAGGCCAGGCCTTCAAAACCCTTGTTGCTGCTCATGTGCACGCCGAGGGTTATCTGTTCGGCATCCGCCGCATCGAGGAACGTCGTGTCCTTCTCCAGATGAATCTTGATCAGCCGCTGCTGACGCTCGTCGGTGATGACGTAAGTGTCGGCGCTGATGAATTCCACCGCTTCCGGATCACCGAAGCCGACCAGCGCGATGCGCTGAAGGATCTGGCCTTCAAGCGACAGCTCGATCAATTCGGAATTTTTATTGGTGACGGTGAACAGGCTTTTGCGGACCGGATCGAAGGTCAGCGCTGACACATCGTCGTCCAGGCCTTCGATGACCCGGCCCTCAATGACAACCTGATAGTGATCCAGCCCGATCGACCGGGCACTCTCGGCCTGCCAAAGCGTATGCAGATTGAACCAGGCCCGCTCGAATAGCCGCAGGTGTTGGCCGAACGCAACCAGCACGGTCAGCGCGATCACCGAGAAAATCAGGATCAGGGGTTTGGGGCGGGCAAGTCGGCGCATTCAGGCAAGCTCGGAATCAGGACGGGCGGATGAAATACCACGGCAGTCTGAATTGAAGCTTAAAGGCCGTTGGGTTGGCCCTACAACTGAGCGTCGTGTTTCCTACACATTCGCAGATCAAGCTCGCGGACCAAGCTCGCGAATCAAGCTCGCGAATCAGCGCTGCTTCTCGAATCGGTAGAACAGGTTCGGCTCGCTCACCATATACAGCGTGCCCGCCTCGTCCATGGTCACGCCTTCGGCGCGGGGAATGGTCTTCTTCAGGCCATTGAAACCACCCAGCAAGGTCATGAAACTGACCTGCTCGCCCTTCTCGTCCAGCTCCAGCAGCAAGTGGGAATCGGCGGACAACACCAGCGTATGGCCGGTGCGCGGGTCGATGGCCAAGGCCGACAGGTTGCGGATGTCCAGCGCGTCACTGGCCAGCTTCTGCTTGTCGCCGGTGAGTGTCAGGCCGTCGGCGCTTTTCCAGGTAAACAGCGCCGGTGGACGCTCCTCACCCAGCAGCATGTGTTGATTGTGCGCATCCCAGACGACCGCTTCGAACGCTTTGTTCTGGTCTTTCGACGGGCCGAGGTCGTACTTGGGGAAGTTGGCGATGTTCAGCTCGCGGGTATCAGCGTCGACCTTGACGATGGTCAGCAGATGCTCACGCTCATCGACAATGGCCAGCAGACCGTTGCCCATGACCGTCACGCCTTCCGGGTTGCTCCAGCCCACCAAGGGCATTTTGCGCAGCACTTCACCCTGCAGGTCCAGCTCGACCAGGAACGGGTTTTTGCCCATCACCGAGAACAGGGTTTTGGTTTGCGGGTTGTAGGCCAGGTCGGACGCTTCGTCCTTTTCCATCCCTGGCAGCAACTTGGCATCGATCACCGCCCGGTAATCCGGAAGCCAGATACTTTCCTGGCGTTCAGCCGGGCTTTCGAAACGCTCCAGCACCCAAAGCACCCCGCGATCATCCCAATGCATGGCAAAGGCGAGGCCATACGCGGCGGCCGCGACCAGCAAAAGCCAGGCATACCAACGCATGAAAAAGCGCGGGCGACGGGCAGTTTTAAGCGTGGGCAGCGATTGAATGGCCATCGGGGGATGCGTTCCAGAAATTCAGGCTAAGGGTAATAGCACAATTGGGACCGGCTCAGACGCCAGAAACCCGGGAATTATCCAGACAAGATGTGAAAAAAACGGGAAATGGCGGGATTGCCCTTTACGGGCAACTAAATCCCCCCTGTAGGAGCCGGCTTGCCGGCGATGGCGGTGGAACATTCAGCATAAATGTTGAATGTGATGGCCTCATCGCCGGCAAGCCGGCTTCTACAGGGGGTGTGTTAGCGGACGCTGCTGGTGAAGCTGCTCGCGCCTGGCAGTTCCAGAACGATTTCGTCACCCACATTCAGCGGGCCGACACCGACCGGCGTGCCAGTCAGGATCACGTCGCCAGCCTGCAGCGAAAAGCAGCCGGCCATGTGCTGGATCATTGGCACGATCGGGTTGAGCATCGCGCTGCTGTTGCCGTCCTGGCGCACTTCGCCGTTGATGGTCAGGCGGATGCCGATGTCGGTCAGGTCGGCAAAGGTGCTGCCGGATACGAACGGGGCAATCACTGCCGCACCGTCGAAGGACTTGGCGATTTCCCACGGCAGGCCTTTGGACTTCAGTTCTGCCTGCTTGTCACGCAGGGTCAGGTCCAGCGCTGGAGCGAAGCCGGAAATAGCATCAAGGACCTCTTCACGGCTTGGCTTGGTCGACAAAGGCTTGCCGATCAACACCGCGATTTCGGCCTCGTAGTGCACTGAACCGCGCTCGGTCGGAATGCTGAAACCGCCTTCCAGCGGCACGACGCAGCTGCCTGGCTTGATGAACAGCAGGGGCTCCGTTGGCACCGGGTTGTCCAGTTCCTTGGCGTGTTCGGCGTAGTTGCGGCCGATGCAAACCACTTTGCCCAATGGGAAGTGGATGCGTGTACCGTCGACATACTGGTGCTGATAGCTCATTGACCGACTCCTGGTTCGTAGCGCTTAAGTTCGAAAATCAAACAGCGAAAATCTTGCCCGGGTTCATGATGCCGTTCGGATCGAACACCGCTTTGACCGCTTTCATGTACTCGATCTCAACCGGGGAGCGGCTGTAGGTCAAGTAGTCACGCTTGGTCATGCCCACGCCGTGTTCGGCGGAAATCGAGCCGTTGTACTTCTCGACAGTTTCGAACACCCACTTGTTCACGGTTGCGCACTTGGCGAAGAACTCGTCCTTGCTCAGGTCATCCGGCTTGAGGATGTTCAAGTGCAGGTTGCCGTCACCGATGTGGCCGAACCAGACGATTTCGAAGTCCGGGTAGTGTTCGCCGACGATCGCATCGATTTCCTTCAGGAATGCCGGGACTTTCGACACAGTGACCGAAATGTCGTTTTTGTACGGCGTCCAGTGGGAGATGGTTTCGGAAATGTATTCGCGCAGTTTCCAAAGGTTTTGCAGCTGGGTTTCGCTCTGGCTCATCACGCCATCCAGCACCCAGCCCTGCTCCACGCAATGCTCGAAGGTTTCCAGCGCGTGGTTGGCCACTTCTTCAGTGGTCGCTTCGAATTCCAGCAGCGCGTAGAACGGGCAGTCGGTTTCAAACGGCGCCGGCACGTCACCGCGCCCCATGACCTTGGCCAGGGCTTTGTCGGAGAAGAATTCGAACGCGGTCAGGTCAAGTTTGCTCTGGAACGCGTGCAATACCGGCATGATCGAGTCGAAATCGGCAGTGCCAAGCACCATCGCGGTGAGGTTTTTCGGCGCCCGGTCCAGACGCATGGTCGCTTCGACCACAAAACCGAGGGTGCCTTCAGCGCCGATGAACAGCTGACGCATGTCGTAGCCGGTGGCGTTCTTGATCAGGTCGCGGTTCAGTTCCAGCACGTCACCCTTGCCGGTGACCACTTTCATGCCAGCGACCCAGTTACGGGTCATGCCGTAGCGAATCACCTTGATCCCGCCGGCATTGGTGCCGATATTGCCGCCAATCTGACTCGATCCTGCGGAAGCGAAGTCCACCGGGTAGTACAGGCCTTTTTCTTCGGCGACGTTCTGCAAATGCTCGGTCACGACGCCCGGCTGGCACACGGCGGTGCGGTCGGTGAGGTTCACGTCGAGGATCTGGTTCATATAGTCGAAGGACACGACCACTTCGCCATTGGCGGCCACCGCAGCGGCAGAAAGCCCGGTGCGCCCGCCGGACGGCACCAGCGCCACCTTGTGTTTATTGGCCCACAAAACGATGGCCTGGACCTGTTCGGTGGTCTTCGGGAACACGATGGCGGTCGGGGCCGGGGCGAAATGCTTGGTCCAATCCTTGCCGTAAGCGTTCAGGGAGTCGGCATCGGTCAGTACCTTGCCAGGCTCGACCAGGGTCTTCAGTTCATCAATCAGGGCAGGATTGGTCATCGACAGAACTCTCGAACAATTCATGGTCATCCTGAGAACGCTTCACGTCGCAGGAATGAGTGTTTGCGGGGCGCTTATGCTAGCATACCGACCCCGCAGGATAGTGCCCAACGGCTGTTCTGCGGCGACGGCTGTCGTGCCGTCGGGGTCAGCGTCTGTTGACCATTTCCTGCCATTTTTCTCCGGGATACAGGTTTACGCAGATGAGCAAGACTTCTCTCGATAAGAGCAAGATCAAGTTCCTTCTTCTCGAAGGCGTCCACCAATCGGCTGTCGACGTTCTCAAGTCGGCGGGCTACACCAGCATCGAGTACCTCACGGGTTCTCTGCCGGAAGCCCAGCTGAAGGAAAAGATCGCTGATGCTCACTTCATCGGCATTCGCTCCCGCACTCAACTGACCGAAGAGATCTTCGATCACGCGAAGAAGCTCGTCGCTGTAGGTTGTTTCTGCATCGGCACCAACCAGGTTGACCTGAACGCTGCCCGCGAACGCGGCATCGCAGTGTTCAACGCTCCGTACTCCAACACTCGCTCCGTTGCCGAGCTGGTGCTGGCCGAAGCGATCCTGTTGCTGCGCGGCATCCCTGAGAAGAACGCTTCCTGCCACCGTGGCGGCTGGATCAAGAGCGCGGCCAACTCCTTCGAAATCCGTGGCAAGAAGCTCGGCATCGTCGGTTATGGCTCGATCGGTACGCAACTGTCGGTCCTGGCTGAAGGCCTGGGCATGCAGGTGTACTTCTACGACACCGTGACCAAGCTGCCTCTGGGTAACGCGACCCAGGTCGGCAACCTGCACGAGCTGCTGGGCATGTCCGACATCGTCACCCTGCACGTTCCGGAAACCGCTGCGACCCAGTGGATGATCGGCGAGAAGGAAATCCGCGCCATCAAAAAGGGCGGCATCCTGATCAACGCCGCTCGCGGCACGGTGGTCGAACTGCAAGCCCTGGCAGACGCGATCAAGGACAAGCACCTGATCGGCGCGGCCATCGACGTCTTCCCGGTGGAGCCACGCTCCAACGACGAAGAGTTCGAAAGCCCGCTGCGTGGCCTGGACAACGTGATCCTGACCCCGCACATCGGTGGTTCCACCGCTGAAGCGCAAGCCAACATCGGTCTGGAAGTGGCCGAGAAACTGGTCAAGTACAGCGACAACGGTACGTCGGTATCGTCCGTGAACTTCCCGGAAGTGGCCCTGCCGGCTCACCCTGGCAAGCACCGTCTGCTGCACATCCACGAGAACATTCCGGGTGTGATGAGCGAGATCAACAAGGTCTTCGCCGAAAACGGCATCAACATCTCCGGTCAGTTCCTGCAGACCAACGAGAAAGTCGGCTACGTGGTGATCGACGTAGACGCCGAGTACTCGGACCTGGCGCAACAGAAGCTGCAACACGTCAACGGCACCATCCGTAGCCGTGTGTTGTTCTGATAGCGACTTGAGCGACAAAAAAGGAGACCTTCGGGTCTCCTTTTTCTTGGGCGCGACTAACGTTACTTAACGTTGACGGTGATTTTCTCGGAGAGGATCGGCGGATCGAACGGCATGTGGTTGCTATCGCCAAGCTCGAGTTGCAAGGTGTGCTTGCCGGGCGTCAGCGTTACTTCAGCCTGAGTCTGCGCGTTGCCGAAATGCTGGTGGTTGGCATCTTTGGGGATCGGCGCACCGGCGGCTGGCAACTCATCGACATCGATCAACAAGTGGTGATGACCGGTGTTCTTGGTGGGATCACCCGCCGGGGCCAGCGCAATGTTCTCGACAGCGAACTTGACGACGACAGTCTGCGGGACCGTCGCACCGTCTTCAGGAGAAACGATGGACACTTCAGCACCCTTGGGTGCCGGTGTAGCCGCACTGGCCAGCACCGAAACACCCATCAGCAGGCCAGCCAGCGCAGCACGTGACATAAAGGTTTTCATTCTCTTCTCCAGTTTTTTCGTAAAATCCGCGTGACCATGACAACTTCACGGCCATTCGTTGTCGAAGGCACTCGACAACCATAGCAAAGCGAGCCTGAACCAGCGCATCGCGATAAATGTATTCAAAGGAGTGACCATGCGCTTTTTGCCTGGCCTGATCTGCCTGCTACCCCTTTTGAGCCCTTTGGTTCATGCCGAACTGATTGACGATGTAAACGACCGCGGTGAGTTGCGCATTGCCCTTGAGGCTAATACACCACCCTTCAATTTCAAGGACGATGGCCAACTCTCGGGCTTCGAAGTCGAGCTAGGCCAACTGCTGGCCAATGAACTGGATGTAAGGGCCGACTTCGTCGTGACCGATTCCAGCGATCTGTTGACCGGCGTTGAAAGCGGCAAGTACGACATCGCCATCAATCACATAACAGAGACTCCGGCGCTCAAGGATCGTTTCGACTTCAGCGAACCTTACATTCACACCGATGCGCATTTGATCGCGCAGAAAGAAGAGCCGCGTTCAATCCTGTTGGTGCAGTCGCTGACGCAAGAAAAGCCGAAAGCCGCCCCGGCCGAGAACCTGGCCATTCCGTTTCAGAAAGGGAACCCGGCGTTTCATGCCAGCCTGGAGAACGCGTTGCAGCGGATAAAGGCGGATGGGCGACTGGAGGCACTGGAGAAAAAATGGTTTGGGCCGGATGCCGCCGAGATGCCGAAACCCTAAGGCCACCGACAACCACCGCGATCCCTTGTAGGAGCCGGCTTGCCGGCGATGAGGCCGTAACATTCAAAACCTATATTGACTGTTATACCGCTATCGCCGGCAAGCCGGCTCCTACAGGGATTTGCGTTTAGAGCCGCAGTGCGGCGGCGGCTTCAGCCAGTTCCAGTTCGCTGAAGACCTGCACGCCATGGCGCTTGAGCAACGCCGCCGTCACGCCTTCGCCGCTGACTTTCACGCCGCTGAACGTGCCGTCATAGGTCAACAGGTTGCCGCACGACGGGCTGTTGGCCTTGAGCACGGCGATGCGGATGTTGTGTTTCTGTACCAGCTCCAGCGCCTGGTAGGCACCGCTCAGAAACTGCGCGCTGACATCCTCGCCCTCGGTGGTAATCACCGCCGCCTGCCCCTCCAGCACTTCACTGCCCTGCCCGCCCGGAATCTCCGCCGCCGCCCGTGGCGTCGGCAAGCCACCGGCAACTTCCGGACACAACGGCACGACGCGACCTTCGTCGACCCACTGTTGAAGCTGATCGAACGGCCCGCTGGCACCGCCGTCGTATCGCACGCGGTGGCCGAGCAGACAGCGACTTACCAGAATTTTCTGCATGATCAGAACGGCTCGTTGCCACGACGCCGGAACCAGCCGGTCAACGACAGGCGATCGCGGGTCGCGGGCAGGACTTCGTGGGGCACTTCGCCCGACAGGAACACCACCAGGCATCCGCCGGTGGGCACCACATCGTATTCGACGCCTTCCTTGAGGTACATGCGCAACTGACCGCCGTGCTCCGGCAACCAGGCGTCGTTGAGGTAGACCACCGCCGAGACCATGCGCCGATCATCGTCGCGGAAGCGGTCGACATGCTTGAGGTAGAAAGCGCCGGGTGGGTACATCGCGAAATGGCTTTCAAAGTCTTCGAGGCCCAGATACAACCCGCGATTCAATGCCTCGCGCAGGCTGTCCATCAACTGCAGATAGTTGTCGCAAGCCAAGGCCTGACCCGGCTCGATCCACTGGATTCGGTCGCCGCGAATTCCCTCGCGAATCTCCGATGTCGGCCCGCGGCCTACGGCGGCCGGGGCCAATTCACCCTCGGCGGCACGTTTACGGCACTCAGCCGCCAGTTCTTGGGTCAGACCCAAGGGCAGGAAAATGTTCTGCTGCGACCAGCCGCGTTCGGCCAGGTCGTCGACGATACGTAACAGCAGCGGGTGATCAGAGGGTATTGGCATGGCGCGCATAGTATTCCTGTGCCGGAAAATCCGACAGAGCCGCGCGGCGGCTTGATACGAATTCTCGACAAGTCCCTATGCCACACGGAGAATAGTCGCCTGCTGACAGGAGTCCCTATGCGCCGTTTGCTTTTCTCACTGATGATGTTCTGCGTTTTGCCCGCTTGGGCAGACGGCCACGACCAGTTGTACAAGGTCGCCGGCTGGCCAGAACAACGCGCGCATTTCAGTGATGCCCTTTCAACCGCTCAGCAGCGCTACCAGAACAGCCTGCCGCCCGCCGTGTTTCAGGCGCTGGTGAACAACAGCAATCAGCGCTTTGCCCCGCAGGCCGTGGACCAGCGCGCCGAAGCGCAATTGCGCAAAACCCTGGCCGATCCTAAACCTGCACTGGCTTTTTTCCAGTCGCCGCTGGGCAAGAAGATCGTCGCCGCCGAGTTGCTGGCGACCCGTCGCGATCAACTGGCGAAGAACGCCAAAGGCCTGCCGAAGATTCAGGCCAGCGACAGCCGCACGCTGATCATCGGTCACCTCGCCCAGGCCTTGCCCGCGCGGGAGGCCGGTGCGGAAGTCAGCCTGGCGATTGCCGGCGTCGCGGCCGACAGCCTGAGTTCGATGATCCCCGGCCTGCTCGGTGGCGGTCAGGCCCAGGGGCTGTTGAACGGTCAGCGTCAGCGCTTGATGGACCAGATCGGCAGCGACCTCAACAACACGTTGCTGTATGTCTATCGCGATCTGTCGGATGACGAGCTGGAAGAGTTCGCCACGTTTGCCGAGTCGGCAGAAGGCAAGGCGTATTACCAGGCGGCGTTGGCAGCGATTCGGGCGGGGTTGGCGGTGGGGCAAACCCCTTCGAACCTGAGCCAGTAATCTTTGGTGTCTGACAGGACGCCTTCGCGGGCAAGCCTCGCTCCTACAGGATTCACGCATGACTTGTAGGAGCGAGGCTTGCCCGCGAAGAGGCCGGAACAATCACTAAAGATTCCGGCCCTTGATCCGCTTCGTCAAAAACCCGAAATACTCCCCGCGCAACGCCACCGTCTCATTCGCCAAATGATGCCGCGCCTCAGGCAACATCAACACCTGAGGCCGATCGAACTTGGCCTTCAACACCTCAAGATTGTGCTGCCAATCCACCGTCATGTCCGCCTGCCCCTGCACGATCAGCGGCCGTCGAGTGCTGTCCGGCGCGGCTTCGATGCGTTTGATCCAGCGTGCCAGCGCCCCAACCCAGGCCGTCGGCAAGCGTAGCGGTTGCAGCGGGTCGGCTTGCAGGAACGGCAGGAAATCCGGGTCGTTGGAGTTCTCGCTGAAACGTCGGGCGATGGCTTTGACGAACGGCTTGAGCAGGTAATAACTGAGCTGCGACCAGCCCCAGGCGCGCGGCCTCACCAGCGGCGACAACAGGATCACCTGGCCCTGGGCCGGACTGCCCGCCCCTTCGTTGAGCACATGGTCGATCACGATGGCGCCACCGGTACTTTGACCGCACAGGTGCCACGGCTGCGGCAGATCGAGGGATTTCGCCTCGGCGAACAGCCCTTGCAGCGTGTCCTGATACTCGGCGAAATCGTTGATGCTCGCGCGCTCGCCGCTGGATAGACCATGCCCCGGCAAGTCGCAGGCAATCACCGCGAAATCCTGATTCAGCGCCCACTCGATCACGTGCCGGTAGAGCCCGGTGTGATCGTAGAAACCGTGGAACACAAACAGCGTCGCCTTCGCCCGCTCCGGCCACCACACCTGGCCGACCACGTCATAAGCATCCACCTCAAAACGCCCCAGGCCCCTGCGCAACTGACGCCCCGGAAAATCCAGCCCGTAGAACCGCTGGTATGCCTGCGCCTCTTCGGACAGCGGCTGCCACTCGGCCAGGGGCCGCAGGCTGGCACGCAAATGATCGGGGGCGAAAGTGGCGGACATGGGCGATTCCAGAGCACGAAGCGGACTTTATAAGCCTGCGATATTCATCTGTCGCGGCAAGCATGGCAAGCTGGGCGACCTTCGAGGATCGACACTCATGCGTTCGCCCTACCGCACCCCACTGCTTGCCTGCCTGCTCGCCCTCGTGTGCGCCGGTGTTTTATGGGCGGCGTACGACTGGTTTCAAGGACGCTACCTGCGAGCGTTCAGCGAACACACGGCGGTGTTTTCCGGTGACCCGTTGCACCTGCCCGACAACCTCGCCGGCCCCGGCGCCATTCGCCTGGTGCACTTCTGGGACCCGGCCTGCCCGTGCAACGTCGGCAATCAACAACACCTGAGCGAACTGGTCGAGCAGTATGTGCCGCAAGGCGTCGAGTTTTATGCGGTACAAAAACCCGGCAGCCACGGCCAGTTGCCGAGCACGCTGAGCAGCCTGAAAACCATCACCGTCCTCCCGGGCTCCGAACAGATCCCGGCCAGCCCGGCCGTGGCGATCTGGGACCGCAGCGGCAAACTGGCCTACTTCGGCCCTTACAGCGAAGGCCTGACCTGTAATTCGAACAACAGCTTCATTGAGCCGATCCTACAAGCGTTAAACGCGGGCCGCACAGTCAACGCCACGCACACACTGGCCGTCGGGTGTTACTGCCCGTGGCCCGCCGACACAAAGCAGTAAGACCGCGCAGACGCGAATCCCTCCTAAGGGCGATGGGCCGATTCGGCAAGCCGTGTTAAACAGTGGCGCCAGGGAACTGCTGCCACTAATAACAACAAGGAGTCACCATGAAACGTAGCCTGACCGTTCTCGCACTGCTGATAGTCGCGCTCGCCACAGGTGCCGGCGGGTACATCTACAGCAAGCAACCGACGCGCCAGGGCATGGTCGAGCTGCAACACTTGCAAGGCTCCGTCACCGTCCGTTACGACGAACGCGGCATCCCGCACATCCGCGCCGAAAACGAAACCGACCTGTACCGCGCCCTCGGCTATGTGCACGCCCAGGACCGGCTGTTTCAGATGGAAGTATTGCGCCGCCTGGCCCGTGGTGAACTGGCCGAAGTGCTGGGCCCGAAACTGCTCGACACCGACAAGCTGATGCGCAGCCTGCGCATTCGCGAACGCGCCGAAACCTACCTGGCGAACATGGATAAGCAGTCGCCGGCCTTCATCGCCATGCAAGCCTATCTGGACGGTATCAACCAGTATCAGGACAGCCATGCAAAACCTGCGGAGTTCGATGTACTGGGCATTCCAAAACGCCCGTTCACCGCGCAGGACACTATCAGCATCGCCGGTTACATGGCCTACAGTTTTGCCGCGGCATTTCGCACCGAACCCTTGCTGACCTACGTGCGCGATCAACTGGGTGCCGAGTACCTGAACGTTTTCGATCTCGACTGGCAGTCCAAAGGCGTGCTGGCGAACAATCACAGCAGCACCCCGCCGCCTCTCGCCAGCGCCGACTGGAAAGACCTCAACGCCCTCGCCCGCCTGAGCGAACAGGCGCTGGCCGACAACGGTTTGCCACAGTTCGAGGGCAGCAACGCCTGGGTGGTCGCGGGCAATCGGACCAAAAGCGGCAAGCCGTTGCTGGCGGGCGATCCGCACATCCGCTTCTCCGCGCCGTCGGTGTGGTACGAAGCGCAGCTCTCGGCGCCGGGCTTCGAGCTCTACGGTCATTATCAGGCGTTGATGCCGTTCGCCTCACTGGGGATGAACCGCGACTTCGGCTGGAGCATCACCATGTTCCAGAACGACGACCTCGATCTGATCGCCGAGAAGGTCAACCCGGACAACGCCAACCAGGTCTGGTATCGCGGCAAGTGGGTGGACATGGTCACCAGCGAACAGCAGATCGCGGTCAAGGGGCAGCCGCCGGTGAAGTTGCTGCTGCGCCAGTCGCCACACGGGCCGATCGTCAACGATGCGCTGGGCAACAGCGTCGGTAAAACACCGATTGCCATGTGGTGGGGGTTTCTCGAAAGCCAGAACCCGATCCTCGAAGGTTTCTACCAGCTCAACCGTGCCGACACCCTGGCCAAGGCGCGCAGTGCCGCCGCCAAGGTCCAGGCGCCGGGGCTGAACATCGTCTGGGCCAACGCCAAGGGCGACATCGGCTGGTGGGCGGCGGCGCAACTGCCTAAGCGTCCGGCGGGTGTGCGGCCGTGGTTCATCCTCGACGGCAGCAGCGCCGAAGCGGACAAGGACGGCTTCTACCCGTTCAGCGCCAACCCGCAGGAAGAGAACCCGGCGCGGGGCTACATTGTTTCGGCCAACTTCCAGCCCGTGTCGCCGATCGGCATGGAGATTCCCGGTTACTACAACCTCGCCGATCGCGGGCAGCAGCTCAATCGCCAGCTCAGCGACAAGGCCGTGAAGTGGGATCTGGAGGCCAGCCAGAAGCTGCAACTGGGCACCACCACCGCCTACGGCCCGCGTTTGCTCACGCCGTTGTTACCAGTGCTGCGTGAGGTGGTGAGCGATCCCGCCGAACTGAAATTGGTGGAACAACTGGCCCAGTGGACAGGCGACTACCCGCTGGATTCCACCAGTGCCACGCTGTTCAACCAGTTTCTGTTCAACCTCGCTGACGCGACGATGCACGATGAGCTGGGCAACGACTTCTTCGAGACGCTGCTCTCGACTCGGGTGATCGACGCTGCGCTGCCGCGCCTGGCCGCGAACGCCGACTCACCGTGGTGGGACAACCGCAACACCCTCGGCAAGGAAACCCGCGCCGACACGGTCAAGGTGGCGTGGCAAGCGAGCCTCGCGCACCTCAAGAGCACGCTGAGTGCGGACTTCGCGCAATGGCAGTGGGGCAAGGCGCATACGCTGACCCATGGTCATCCGCTAGGGCAACAGAAGCCGCTGGACCGGATTTTCAATGTCGGCCCGTTCGCGGCACTGGGCACTCACGAGGTGCCAAATAACCTCTCGGCCAAGATCGGCCCGGCGCCATGGCCGGTGACTTATGGGCCGTCGACCCGACGCCTGATCGACTTCGCCGACCCGGCGCACAGCCTGACCGTCAACCCGGTGGGCCAGAGTGGCGTGCCGTTTGACCGGCATTTTGATGATCAGGCTGAGGCGTACGTCGAAGGGGTGTACTTCCAGGCGCATCTCAATGATGAAGAGGTGACGGCGAATACGCGGAGTACGTTGAAGCTGTTGCCGGCGCGGGCTGTGCCTTAGATTTTTGTTGGCCGGGCTGACGCCTTCGCGGGCAAGCCTCGCTCCTACAAGTGACCTATTCCTGTAGGAGCGAGGCTTGCCCGCGAAGAGGCCCTGACTGACCACACAAATGTCAGCTCAAACCATCGCCGCAAAATTCAACCTGAACTGCTGCGGCGTCACACCGAGCCGGCGATTGAACACGCTGCGCATATGCTGCGCATCTCGAAACCCGCACTGATACGCCACCGTCTTCAACGGCGCGACGGTGCTTTCGAGCATCACCCGCGCCGCATCCACCCTCGCCCGTTCGACGAATTCTGCCGGGGTGACCTTCGCTTCTTTGGCAAACACCCTGGAAAAGTTGCGGGCGCTCATGTTGGCGGCGTTGGCGAGGTCTGCAATGGTCAGATCGACGGTCAGGTTGGCCAGCACGTAATGCTGAACCATCGCCACCGCCGACGTCGGCTCGGCGTGGGGCGTGAGAAATGGACTGAACTGCGATTGTCCGCCCGAGCGCTGCGTGAACACCACCAGCCGCTTGGCCACGCTGAGCGCCACTTCCGGCCCATGATCCCGGGCCAACAAGTACAACGACAGATCGATCCCCGCCGTGACCCCGGCCGAGGTATAGAGCTCACCATCCTGCACGTACAAGCGATCAGCCTCGACCTGCGTCGAAGGGCACAACGCCGCGAGCGCAGCGGCATCGCCCCAATGAGTCGTCACCGTTCGCCCTTCGAGCAAGCCTGCCCGGGCGAGCATGAACGCACCGTTGCAGATCGAGCCGAACCGTTGCGCCAGCGCGCTGGCATCGCGCAGCCAGGCATCGAAGGCCGCGCCGAAATCCATGAACGGCAACTGCGGCCCTCCGGCCACCAGCAACAAGTCGTACGCCCCCAGCGCCTCGCTGAAATGCCGATGGGCATTGAGGGATAAACCGTTGGAGCACGGCATCACACCGCGCTCGACGCCGATCACCTCCAGTTGATAGTGATCCTGCGGCGCGAGGAAACGATTGGCCTCGGAAAACACATCCATGGGGCCGGTGACGTCCAGGGACTGCACGCCGGCGAACACCACGATGGCAACGGTTTTACTCATGACAAGGAACACCCTCGATTTACGCAGACTTTGTAGGAGCCGGCTTGCTGGCGATGGAGTGTCAGTCGACATCAATGTTGCTGACATACCATCGCCAGCAAGCCGGCTCCTACAAGGTGTGCGCATGACGTAAATCCATGCGCAGGACCTCAACCGTAGCCAATCCGCGCTCAACAAGCGAGGTTGGCGCGATATGCATGCTCATTGGCAAGGATCGCAGCCATGGATCGATTGTCCGGTTTTGGGGCCGGGAACAGACTTGTTCCATCAGCGCCGCCACGGCGTTCCCCACGAGGACAGCACCATGAGCAGCACCATCGCCGGCATCAAAATCCCCGACAGCGCTTTGGCCCGGGCCACCACGGAATACATTCGCGACGTCGAATCCGACCTGCTTTATCACCACTCGCGCCGGGTGTTTCTGTTCGGCGCTTTGAGCGGTGAACGCAAGCAACTGGCCTACAACCCGGAGCTGTTATACGTCGGCGCGATGTTCCATGACCTGGGTCTGGTGGAAGGTCATCGCAGCGACGATGAACGCTTCGAAGTCGATAGCGCCAACGCCGCCAAAGCATTCCTCAAGCCTTACGGCCTGAGCGATGACGACATCGAGCAGGTGTGGTTGTCGATTGCCCTGCACACCACGCCGAACGTAGTGCATCACCTGCGCCCCAACGTGGCATTGGTGACGGCGGGCGTTGAAATGGATGTGCTGGGGATCGACTACGCCGCGTTTCCCACGGCGCAGCGTGAGGCGGTGGTGCATGCGCATCCACGGGGCGAGGGGTTCAAGGAGTGCATCCTGTGTGCGTTCGCCAACGGCTTCAAGCACAAGCCGGATACCACGTTCGGTACGGTGAACGCGGATGTGCTGGTGGACAGCGAGCCAGGGTTCAAGCCGATGAACTTCGTCGAGATCATCCGCAAGTCCCCCTGGGTGTCCTGAAACCTGTAGGAGCCGGCTTGCTGGCGATGGAGGGTCAGCAACATTGATGTCGACTGACACACCATCGCCAGCAAGCCGGCTCCTACGGGGGATTTGGGTTGATCACAGAAATGCGATCAACTCAAAGGTTCAGGCCGCTTCCGGCGCCTGCTGTGCGCGACGCACGTCCGGTTGCTTCCACGAATCGGCAGCGCTTTCTTCGATGGCCTGCTGAATCGCACGCTTGCGGCTTTCTTCGGCGCGGCGGCTGAAGAACCAGACCAGGAAGGTCATCAACGACACCGCCAGCAGAATCAGGCTGGCCACGGCGTTGATCTCAGGCTTCACGCCCAGACGCACCGCCGAGAACACTTCCATCGGCAAGGTCGTCGACCCCGGCCCCGACACGAAGCTGGCCAACACCAGGTCATCCAGCGACAGCGCGAACGACATCATGCCGCCCGCCCCCAAGGATGGCGCGATCATCGGGATGGTGATCAGGAAGAACACCTTCCACGGCTTCGCCCCAAGATCCATGGCGGCCTCTTCGATGGACAGGTCCAGCTCACGCAAGCGTGCCGACACCACCACCGCCACATACGCAGCACAGAACGTGGTGTGGGCGATCCAGATGGTGACGATGCCACGCTCTTGCGGCCAACCGATCATCTGCGCCATGGCCACGAACAGCAGCAACAGCGACAGACCGGTGATCACTTCGGGCATCACCAGCGGCGCGGTGACCAGGCCACCGAACAACGTGCGGCCCTTGAAGCGGGTAATGCGGGTCAGGACGAATGCGGCCAACGTGCCCAGCGCCACAGCGGCAATCGCGGTGTAGCAGGCGATTTCCAGCGAACGCACCACCGAGCCCATCAGTTGGGTGTTGTCCATCAGGCCGACGTACCACTTGATCGACCAGCCGCCCCACACCGTCACCAGTTTCGAGGCGTTGAACGAGTAGATCACCAGGATCAGCATCGGCGCGTAGATAAACAGCAAACCCGCGATCAGCATGAAACTCGAGAAACGGAAGCGCTTCATTCTTTACCCTCCATTTCTTTGGCCTGACTGCGGTTGAACAGGATGATCGGCACAATCAGGATCAACAGCATCACCACCGCCAGGGCAGACGCCACCGGCCAGTCACGGTTGTTGAAGAACTCTTGCCAGAGCACTTTACCGATCATCAGGGTTTCCGGACCACCCAGCAGTTCCGGGATCACGAACTCGCCCACCACTGGAATGAACACCAGCATGCAACCGGCGACGATGCCGTTCTTGGACAGCGGAATGGTGATCTTCCAGAAGCTGTTGAACGTACTCGAACCGAGGTCGGACGCCGCTTCCAGCAGGCTGTTGTCGTGCTTCACCAGGTTGGCGTAGAGCGGCAGGATCATGAACGGCAGGTACGAATAAACCACGCCGATGTACACCGCCAGGTTGGTGTTGAGGATCTGCAGCGGTTCGTCGATCCAGCCCATACTCATCAGGAAACCGTTGAGCAGACCGTTATTGCTGAGGATGCCCATCCACGCGTAAACGCGGATCAGGATCGCGGTCCAGGTCGGCATCATGATCAGCAGCACCAGCACCGTTTGCAGCTCTTTGCGGGCACTGGCGATGGCGTAGGCCATCGGGTAACCAATCAGCAGGCAGAGGATGGTGCTGATCAGCGCCATCTTCAACGAACCGAGGTAAGCGGCGATGTACAACTCATCGTCGCCGAGCATCGCGTAGTTGCCGAGGTTGAGCAGCACCTGCAGCTTCTGGTCTACGAAGTTGTAGATCTCGGTGTACGGCGGAATGGCCACGTCGGCTTCAGCGAAGCTGATCTTCAGGACGATGAAGAACGGCAGCATGAAGAACATGAACAGCCAGAGGAACGGAACCCCGATGACCAGCTGACGGCCACCGGGAATTATTCGATTGAGGCGGCGTTTAAATTTGCGCATGTTCATGAGCGGAGTACCACGCCGCTGTCGTCTTCCCACCACACGTAAACCTGGTCACCCCAGGTTGGGCGCTGACCACGGCGTTCGGCGTTGGCGACGAAGGACTGGACGATCTTGCCGCTCGGCAGCTCGACGTAGAACACCGAATGACCGCCGAGGTAGGCGATGTCATGCACTTTGCCGCTGGACCAGTTGTATTCGCAGGTCGGCATGTCCGGCGTCACCAGCAGCTTTTCCGGACGGATCGCGTAGGTCACGGATTTGTCCTGCACCGAGGTGCTGATGCCGTGGCCCACGTAGATCTGGCGATCCAGGTCTTTGCAGGTGATGGTCGCATGGCCTTCGGCGTCGTCGATCACTTCACCGTCGAAGATGTTGACGTTGCCGATGAACTCGCAGACCAGGCGGCTGGTCGGGGTTTCGTAGATGTCGATCGGGCTGCCGATCTGGGCGATCCAGCCCAGGTGCATGATCGCGATGCGCTCGGCCATGGTCATGGCCTCTTCCTGGTCGTGGGTCACCATCACGCAGGTCACGCCAACGCGTTCGATGATTTCAACCAGCTCAAGCTGCATTTGCGAGCGCAGTTTCTTGTCCAGCGCACCCATCGGTTCGTCGAGCAGCAGCAGCTTCGGCCGCTTGGCCAGCGAACGCGCCAGGGCCACCCGCTGACGCTGACCACCGGACAACTGATGCGGTTTGCGCTTGGCGTACTGGGTCATCTGAACCAGCTTGAGCATGTCGGCCACGCGGGCATCGATTTCAGCCGCAGGCAGTTTGTCCTGCTTGAGGCCGAAGGCGATGTTCTGCGCCACGGTCATGTGCGGGAACAGGGCGTACGACTGGAACATCATGTTGATCGGCCGCTCGTAGGGCGGCATGTCGGTGATGTCTACGCCATCGAGGAAAATGCGCCCCTCCGTGGGCCGTTCGAAGCCTGCGAGCATGCGCAGCAACGTGGACTTGCCCGATCCCGAACCGCCGAGCAGGGCGAAAATCTCGCCTTTCTTGATTTCCAGGGACACATCGTCCACGGCAATCGTCTCGTCGAACTTCTTCGTGACCCGGTCGATTTTGACCAGCACCTGTTTAGGTGACTGGTCGCCCTCGAGGGCTTTCTTATAGGCGCCGGAGGCAACTGCCATTTACGAAACTCCCAAAAAAAAGAGTGCAGTTCGCTCAAGGTGAGCCAACCTGGATAGTTTGAGCCCTGAAGCTATTTGCCCGACTTGACCTTGGTCCAGCTGCGGGTCATCAAACGTTGAATGTTTGGTGGTAACTCGACCGACACGTAGGTCTTGTCGAGGACTGCTTGCGGTGGATAAACCGACTCGTCGGTGCGGATGGACTGCTCCATCAATTTGTCCGAGCCAGGGTTGGGGTTCGCATAGCCAACAGAATCGCTGACCTGTGCGATCACCTCGGGTTTCAACAAATAGTTGATGAAGGCGTGGGCCTCTTTGACGTTGCCCGAATCCTTCGGAATCGCGAGCATGTCGAACCACAGCGCACCGCCCTCTTTGGGAATGGTGTAGGCGATGTTCACGCCTTTCTTCGCTTCAGCCGCACGGTTGCGGGCCTGGAACATGTCGCCGGAAAAACCGATCGCGATGCAGATATCGCCGTTGGCCAGATCCGCGATGTATTTGGAGGAGTGGAAGTAGGTCACGTAAGGCCGCACTGCCAGCAACTTGGCTTCAGCCTTTTTGTAATCTTCGGGGTTGGTGCTGTTGGCGTTCAGGCCCATGTAGTTGAGGACCGTCGGCATCATTTCATCGGCGGAGTCGAGGAACGCCACGCCGCAACTCTGCAGCTTCTTGATGTTCTCCGGCTCGAACACCGCGCTCCAGGAATCGATCTTGTCGACGCCCAGCACAGCCTTGATCTTGTCGACGTTGTAGCCGATGCCGTTGGTGCCCCACAGGTAAGGGACGGCGTACAAGTTGCCCGGATCATTTTGTTCCAGACGCTTGAGCAATACGGGGTCGAGGTTCGAGTAGTTCGGCAACTTCGACTTGTCGAGTTTCTGGAAAGCACCAGCCTTGATCTGCTTGCCGAGGAAGTGGTTGGACGGCACGACCACGTCATAACCGGTACGCCCGGCGAGCAACTTGCCCTCCAGGGTTTCGTTGGAGTCAAAGACGTCATATACCGGTTTGATACCGGTCTCTTTCTGGAAGTCGGCCAGGGTGGTCTCGCCGATGTAGTCCGACCAGTTATAAATATGCACCGTGCCGGCAGCCTGGACACTGACAGCCATCGTCAGTCCGGCACCGGCCAGCAATGCATTGCGCAACAAAGAAAAAATAGGCAAGTGGAGGTCCTCTAAAATTAGTTGGGCCCAAGTTGCCCCGCGTTACATGACAGTCGTAGCTGCCCAGCAACAAAACCGGCGCGCAACTTACCCTCGAAAAACCGTTCCAGCAAAACTTTTATACGGATACCTGTAGGAGCGAGCCTGCTCGCGATGGTCGTCAACGATGACGCTGGGTGCCTGACACCCAGCGTTGCTCTCAGGTTCATCGCGAGCAGGCTCGCTCCTACAAGGTGTATTACTTACTTACCGGATTTGATCTTGGTCCAGCTGCGAGTCAGGATCCGCTGGGTCGCGGCCGGCAAATCGGCAATCGCGTACAGCTTGGCCAGCACATCGGCAGGCGGGTAGACGCCCGGATCTTCGGTGATTTCTTTTTCGACCAGAGGAGTGGCCGCCGCGTTACCGTTCGGGAAACGTACCGCGTTGGTGATTTCAGCCATGATTTCCGGCTTTTGCAGGAAGGTCATGAACTTGTAGGCGCCTTCGACGTTTTCGGCATCTTTAGGGATGGCGACCATGTCGTAGAAGCTGCCGGCACCTTCTTTCGGAATGTTGTAGCTGACTTTCACCTTGTCACCGGCTTCGGCGGCGCGCGCTTTGGCCTGGTAGATGTCACCCGAGTAACCCACGGCTACGCAGATGTTGCCGTTGGCCAGGTCGGAGATGTACTTGGACGAGTGGAAGTAGCCAACCGAAGGACGAATCTTCAGAAACAGCGCTTCGGCTTCGGCCAGTTGTTTTTTGTCCTGGCTGTCAGTTGGATAGCCCAGGTAGTGCAACGCCACCGGAATCATCTCGGTTGGCGAATCGAGGAAACTAACGCCACACGATTTCAACTTCGCGATGTTTTCAGGTTTGAACAACAGGTCCCAGGAATTGGTCGGTGCATCGGCGCCCAGTGCTGCCTTGACCTTCTCGGCGTTGAAGCCGATACCGATCGAACCCCACATGTACGGGAAGGCATGTTCGTTGCCCGGGTCGCTCACCGATACCGCTTTGAGCAGGTCAGTGTTCAGGTTCTTCCAGTTAGGCAGCTTGGACTTGTCCAGCTTCTGGTAAACGCCGGCCTTGATCTGCTTGGCCAGGAAGTTGTTCGACGGTACGACGATGTCGTAACCGGACTTGCCTGCCAGCAACTTGGCTTCCAGGGTTTCGTTACTGTCGAATACGTCGTAAACGACTTTGATGCCGGACTCGGTTTCGAACTTCTTGATGGTGTCCGGTGCGATGTAATCGGACCAGTTATAGACGTGCAACACCTTGTCGTCCGCCTGAACCGCACCCGCCATAATGCCCATCAGGGACATGGCGAGAAGTGTCTTGCCAGCAAGCTTTTTTCCTAATGCCTTCATGCGTAATGCTCCAAATTTTTTCTTTTTTGAACCACTTTGTTCAGCGGCCAAACCCGGGCAACTGGAACCGCGGCTAGTCTGGCAAGATCGGAGGCGGTCTTTCAAGGAAAGGCCGCCGTTTGCGACTGCCCTGAGCGAAAGTTTCATGTCTCCCGCTCAGAGCCTAGCACTTAGCCCTGCAACGCACTCAGGGTCAGGTCCAGGCACTTGCGTGCCTTGGTCACCAGCTCATCGATTTCAGCCTTGGTGATCACCAGTGGCGGAGCAATGATCATGGTGTCGCCGACGGCACGCATGATCAGGCCGTTGTCGAAGCAGAACGTGCGGCAGATCATGCCGACGCCCTTGCCTTCGTAACGCTTGCGCGTGGCCTTGTCCTGAACCAGTTCGATGGCCCCCAACAGCCCCACCCCGCGCACTTCCCCCACCAACGGGTGATCGCTCAGTTCCCGCAAACGTTTCTGCAAGTAAGGTGCCGTTTCTGCATGAACGCGCTCGATAATTTTTTCTTCGCGCAGGATGCGGATGTTTTCCAGCGCCACCGCCGCCGCCACCGGGTGTCCGGAGTAGGTGAAACCGTGGTTGAAATCGCCGCCCTCGTTGAGCACCGCCACCACTTCGTCACGCACGATCAGGCCACCCATCGGGATGTAGCCGGACGTCAGGCCTTTGGCGATGGTCATCATGTCGGGTTTGAGGCCGTAGAAATCGGTACCGAACCACTCACCGGTGCGGCCGAAACCACAGATCACTTCGTCCGCCACGAACAGGATGTCGTACTTGGCGAGGATTTCCTTGATGCGCGGCCAGTAGGTGTCTGGCGGAATGATCACGCCACCGGCACCCTGGATCGGCTCGGCAATAAAGGCACCGACGTTGTCCACGCCGATTTCCAGAATCTTCTCTTCCAGCTGATTGGCTGCCCACACACCGAACTCTTCCGGTGTCATGTCACCGCCTTCACTGAACCAGTAAGGCTGGGCGATGTGGACGATGCCCGGGATCGGCAAGTCGCCTTGTTCGTGCATGTACGTCATGCCACCCAGGCTCGCGCCGGCCACGGTGGAACCGTGATAACCGTTCTTGCGGCTGATGATGACTTTCTTTTTCGGCTGGCCCTTGATCGCCCAATAGTGGCGGACCATACGCAGCATGGTGTCGTTGCCTTCGGAGCCGGAACCGGTGAAGAACACATGGTTCATGCCTTCTGGCGCGATGTCGGCAATGGCCTTGGCCAGCTCGAGCACCGGCGGGTGTGCGGTCTGGAAGAACAGGTTGTAGTAAGGCAACTCGCGCATTTGCTTGCTGGCGGCATCAGCCAGTTCATCGCGACCGTAGCCGATCGCTACGCACCACAGGCCGGCCATGCCGTCGAGGATCTTGTTGCCTTCGCTGTCCCAGAGGTAAACGCCCTTGGCGTTGGTGATGATCCGCGGGCCCTTCTCTTTCAGCTGCTTGAAGTCGCTGAACGGGGCCAGGTGGTGATCGTTGCTCAGGGTTTGCCATTCACGGGTTTGCGGGTTGTTGCTGGTCATGCGAACTCTCCTAAGATTTCGGTGAAAGGCGCCGCAGGAATCAGCAGCGCCCGGCGCATCAGACGGCGAAGAGCAGGAATTCCCGCTCCCAGGAGCTGATCACGCGCTTGAAGTTTTCATGCTCGGCCCGCTTGACCGCGACGTAGCCAGTGATGAATTTCTTGCCCAGGTATTTCTCGATGGTCGCGCTGTTTTCCATGCGATCCAGCGCGTCCTCGATGGTCAGCGGCAGGCGCAGGTTGCGGCGTTCATAGCCGCGCCCCACCACCGGCGCACTTGGGTTCAAGCCTTCGACCATGCCGATGTAACCGCAGAGCAGGCTCGCGGCAATCGCCAGGTACGGGTTGGCATCAGCCCCCGGCAGGCGGTTTTCCACCCGACGGTTTTGCGGCCCGGCATCCGGCACCCGCAGGCCCACGGTGCGGTTCTCTTCGCCCCACTCCACGTTCACCGGCGCCGACGTATCCGGCAGGAAGCGGCGGAACGAGTTGACGTTCGGGGCAAACAGCGGCAACAGCTCGGGGATCAGTTTCTGCAAGCCACCGATGTGATGCAGGAACAACTGGCTCATGGTCCCGTCTTCATTGGAGAAGACGTTCTTGCCGGTCTCGATGTCGATGATGCTCTGGTGCAGGTGCATCGCGCTGCCCGGCTCGCCGGTCATCGGCTTGGCCATGAAAGTGGCGGCCACGTCGTGCTTGAGCGCGGCTTCGCGCATGGTGCGTTTGAACACCAGGATCTGGTCGGCCAGGGACAGGGCATCGCCGTGACGGAAGTTGATTTCCATCTGCGCCGTGCCGTCCTCGTGGATCAGCGTGTCGAGGTCCAGCTCCTGCAGTTCGCACCAGTCGTAGACGTCTTCGAACAGCGGATCGAATTCGTTAGCCGCTTCAATCGAGAACGACTGGCGACCGATTTCCGGGCGCCCCGAGCGACCGATTGGCGGTTGCAGCGGGTAGTCGGGGTCGTCGCTACGCTTGGTCAGGTAAAACTCCATTTCCGGCGCCACGATTGGCTGCCAGCCCTTGTCGGAATAGAGCTTCAGAACCTTTTTAAGCACGTTGCGCGGCGACAGCTCGATCGGGTTGCCTTGCTTGTCATAAGTGTCGTGGATCACCTGGGCGGTCGGCTCGATGGCCCATGGCACCAGGAACACTGCATTCGAGTCGGGACGGCAGATCATGTCGATGTCGGCCGGGTCGAGCAGTTCGTAATAGATGTCGTCTTCGACATAGTCGCCGGTCACGGTCTGCAACAGAACGCTCTCGGGCAGGCGCATGCCTTTTTCAGCAATGAACTTGTTGGTCGGCGAAATCTTGCCCCGGGTGATCCCGGTCAAGTCGGCGATCATGCATTCGACTTCTGTGATCTTGTGGTCTTTCAACCAATCGGTGAGCTGGTCGAGGTTGTTACTCATAAATGCCTCTTAGGCTGAGTTTCCTGACTCTTATAAGTCAGGCGTTGTTTGACGCACGGGCGTCGCTTGGTACAGATTGCCACTGCAATTGCCGCGCACAAATACCTGCCTCGACGACGGCATGGGTGAACGGGAACAATGCAAGGCGTGCAGAATCATGAGCGATGACCGACACGTTGGTCGGGCCAGCCAGGTAAAACGGTTCTATATTGGAAGGACAACCCGTAAAGAGAATGTCGCGCAGACCGTCCAGAATATCGGACGGAACCAGCCGGTTTGCCGGGGAAGGAAGAGTCGACGGCACGCCTTTGGCAACACGGGCCCTGGCGTGAGCGTAACGATCGCCACTGATGTGATAAGCATGCAGACCGATCTGCGTAGAGCAGACGGCGACGCCGATTAACGGCAGGCGAGACATGAAGCACCCCGGTATTATTGCTGTTATGGGTTTGAATCGAGCTTAGCCTTGTTCATTTTTTTACACAACACCCCCGTAAAAAATACAACACGGCCCGCTCAAGCCCGCGGACGGCAAAGCATTCAAAGGCATAAAAACGCCCCAAAGTGCCTCAAAAAAGCCTCATGGGCGCTTTTTTAGGGCAAAAAAGGCCTCGCTTGACTTCGGCATGCCGTTCGGGTTGACTGGAATCCGAAGAGATCAATGATTGATATTTTTAACAACAAAGGTGTTGCATCATGTCGGTACCCCCGCGTGCCGTTCAGCTTAACGAAGCGAACGCGTTCCTTAAGGAACATCCTGAGGTTCTGTACGTTGACCTTCTGATTGCGGATATGAATGGTGTGGTGCGCGGCAAGCGCATTGAACGCACCAGCCTCCACAAGGTTTACGAGAAAGGCATCAACCTGCCGGCCTCTCTATTTGCTCTGGATATCAACGGCTCGACGGTGGAAAGCACCGGCCTGGGCCTGGACATCGGCGATGCTGACCGAATCTGCTATCCAATCCCTGACACCCTGTGCAATGAGCCCTGGCAGAAGCGCCCTACCGCGCAACTGTTGATGACCATGCACGAACTCGAAGGCGAACCATTCTTCGCCGACCCGCGCGAAGTGCTGGCCAACGTGGTGCGCAAGTTCGACGAAATGGGCCTGACCATCTGCGCCGCGTTCGAGCTGGAGTTCTACCTGATCGACCAGGAGAACGTGAACGGCCGTCCGCAACCACCTCGCTCGCCGGTTTCCGGTAAACGCCCGCACTCGACACAGGTCTACCTGATCGACGACCTCGACGAATACGTCGACTGCCTCCAGGACATTCTGGAAGGTGCAAAAGAGCAAGGCATCCCGGCCGACGCCATCGTCAAGGAAAGTGCCCCGGCGCAGTTCGAAGTGAACCTGCACCACGTGGCCGACCCGATCAAGGCTTGCGACTACGCGGTCCTGCTCAAGCGCCTGATCAAGAACATCGCCTACGACCATGAGATGGACACCACCTTCATGGCCAAGCCTTACCCGGGCCAGGCGGGCAACGGTCTGCACGTCCACATTTCGATTCTTGATAAAGATGGCAAAAACATTTTTGCCAGCGAGGATCCCGAGCAGAACGCCGCACTGCGTCACGCGATCGGCGGTGTGCTCGAGACCCTACCGGCGCAGATGGCTTTCCTCTGCCCGAACGTCAACTCCTACCGTCGTTTCGGCGCGCAGTTCTATGTGCCGAACTCGCCGTGCTGGGGCCTGGACAACCGCACCGTAGCGATTCGCGTACCCACCGGCGCCGCCGATGCCGTGCGCATCGAACACCGTGTAGCCGGCGCCGACGCCAACCCGTACCTGCTGATGGCTTCGGTCCTGGCGGGTGTGCACCACGGCCTGACCAACAAGATCGAGCCGGGCGCACCCGTGGAAGGCAACTCCTACGAGCAAAACGAGCAAAGCCTGCCGAACAACCTGCGTGATGCACTGCGCGAGCTGGACGACAGCGAAGTCATGGCCAAGTACATCGATCCGAAATACATCGACATCTTCGTGGCCTGCAAGGAAAGCGAGCTGGAGGAGTTTGAACACTCCATCTCCGACCTTGAGTACAACTGGTATCTGCATACCGTTTAAGCGGTTGCAGTGAAAAAGGAACGCCGCAGGCTGACAAGGCTTGCGGCGTTTTTTTATGGCCGCCTTCGGCGGTTCGCGGGCAAGCCTCGCTCCTACAGGTTTTGTGCCGGTCAAAAATCCGCGGAACAACGTGATCCCGTAGGAGCGAGGCTTGCCCGCGAAGGCGTCCAGGCAGACAACACACAACCCTGCTCGTACAATGCCCGCTGCCCCGCAGGAGACTTCAATGACCCGACTCGCCACCCCACGCAAACCCCGCGCCCGCAGCCAGGCCCGGATCGATTCGATACTCGATGCCGCCCGCACGCTGCTGGCCGCCGAGGGCGTGGCCAGTCTGTCGATCTACAGCGTTGCCGAACGCGCGGAAATCCCGCCCTCCTCGGTCTACCACTTTTTCGCCAGCGTCCCGGCCTTGCTCGAAGCACTGACCGCCGACGTCCACGCCGCTTTCCGCGCGTGCCTGCAAGCACCCATCGACCACGATGCGCTCAACGGCTGGCGGGACCTGTCGCGGCTGGTGGAACAACGCATGCTCGACATCTACGACGAAGACGCCGCCGCCCGCCAATTGATCCTCGCCCAGCATGGCCTGACCGAAGTGACTCAGGCCGACCGTCAGCACGACATTGAGCTGGGCGACCTGATGCACAAGCTGTTCGATCATCATTTCGAACTGCCCAAATTGCCGACTGACGTTGATGTGTTTGCGCTGGCTATGGAGCTGGGTGATCGGGTGTATGCGCGTTCGGTGCAGCAGCATGGGCAGATCACGTCGCGCATGGCCGAGGAAGGGATGCGGGTGTTTGATGCGTATTTGGGGCTGTATTTGCCGCCGTATTTGCCCAAGCGCGTTATTCCTGCCTGATTATTTTTCAGCTGCACCGGCCTCATCGCGAGCAGGCTCACTCCTACATTTGGAATGCGTTTCCCTGTGGGAGTGAGCCTGCTCGCGATGGCAGCACCGCCGAACTGACTGATTCACGCGCATAAAAAACCCCGAAGGGTTCGAACCCTCCGGGGTCGGGTGCAGTGCACGCCCTTACAACTTGGCGATCGACACCTCGGTGGATTTCACAAACGCGATCACTTCGCTGCCGACCACCAGCTCCAGCTCTTTTACCGAGCGGGTGGTGATCACCGACGTGACGATGCCGGAAGCGGTTTGCACGTCGATTTCCGACAGCACGTCACCCAGTACGATTTCCTTGATCGAGCCTTTGAACTGGTTACGAACGTTGATGGCTTTGATAGTCATGATGTTGATTCCTGTCGTTGAATGAGGCTTGAGTTATTGAGCCCAACGCAATTGCGTAGGCAAGGGTGAAACAGGTTCCGGCTCCGGCGGCTGGCCGGGCAGCGCGAGGACGCGATTGAGGACTTCGGTTTCCAGCGCCGCCAGCCGATGCGAACCCCGAACCCGAGGGCGCGGCAGTTCCACGTGCAGGTCAAGGCCGACTTCGCCCTCTTCGATCAGGATCACCCGATCGGCAATCGCCACCGCTTCACTGACATCGTGGGTCACTAGCAACACGGTGAAACCGTGCTTCTGCCAGAGCCGTTCGATCAGTTGCTGCATTTCGATCCGGGTCAGGGCATCCAGCGCACCCAGCGGTTCGTCCAGCAACAGCAGGCGCGGTTGATGGATCAGCGCGCGGGCCAGGGCCACACGCTGCTTCTGCCCACCGGACAAGGCCGCCGGCCATTCATTGGCGCGATCCGCCAGGCCGACCGACTCCAATGCTTCCAGCGCTTCTGGCCGCCAGTTGCCCGAGAGCCCGAGACCGACGTTGTCGATGACCTTTTTCCACGGCAGCAGACGGGCTTCCTGGAACATCAACCGGGTGTCTTCCCGCGCATCGCTCAGCGGTGCGGAACCGGCGAGCAATTCACCGCCAGTCGGCTTATCGAGACCGGCGAGCAACCGCAGCAAGGTACTTTTGCCGCAACCACTGCGACCCACCACGGCGACGAATTGGCCGGCCGGAATGTGCAGATCGATCTCGCGCAGCACCTGCCGCGAACCGAAGGTTTTTTGCAGCTTGCGCACCACCAGCGGAATCCCGCGCAGCAGGCGTGGAGGTTGTTGAGCGGTCATGCGGCACCTCCTTTGGCAACTTGATAAGCCGGATGCCAGCGCAGCCACACACGTTCAAGTCCACGGGCCGCGAGGTCGGCCAGTTTGCCCAGCACCGCGTACATCAGGATCGCGAGCACCACCACGTCGGTCTGCAAAAACTCCCGGGCGTTCATTGCCAGGTAGCCAATGCCGGAACTCGCGGAGATGGTTTCAGCAACGATCAAGGTCAGCCACATGAAGCCCAGCGCAAAACGCACGCCGACCAGAATCGAAGGCAATGCACCCGGCAAAATGACCTGACGGAACAGACTGAAACCGGACAAGCCGTAACTGCGCGCCATCTCCACCAGCGCCGGGTCGACGTTGCGAATGCCGTGGTAGGTGTTGAGGTAGATCGGGAACAAGGTGCCCAACGCCACCAGGAAAATCTTCGCCGACTCGTCGATGCCGAACCACAGGATCACCAGCGGAATCAGCGCCAGGTGCGGCACATTGCGGATCATCTGCACCGAACTGTCGAGCAGGCGTTCGCCCCATTTCGACAGGCCGGTAATGAAGCCCAGCGCCAGGCCGATACCGCCACCGATGGTGAAGCCCAGCACCGCACGCCAGCCGCTGATGGCCAGGTGCGTCCAGATTTCACCGCTGCGCACCAGGCTCACGCCGGCTTCGATCACGGCAATCGGCGCCGGCAGAATCCGTGTCGACAACCAGCCCGCCGACACCGACAACTGCCACACCGCCAACAGCAAAATCGGCAACGCCCAGGGCGCCAAGTTGTGGATGATTCTCTTCATGGCGCGCCTCAGCTCTGGGACGCAGCTTTGGGAAGAATGTCGTTAGCGACCATCTCGCCGAACGGGCTGACGTAACCGGCGCTTTTCGGCAATTCCGGACGCTCGATGTCCAGGTGCGGGAACAGCAACTCGGCGACGCGGTACGACTCTTCCAGGTGTGGATAACCGGAGAAGATGAAGGTGTCGATGCCCAGGTCCGCGTATTCCTTCACGCGGGCGGCCACGGTCGGACCGTCGCCGACCAGTGCAGTACCGGCACCGCCACGCACCAGGCCGACGCCGGCCCACAGGTTAGGGCTGACCTCCAGGTTGTCGCGACTGCCGCCATGCAGCGCCGCCATGCGTTGCTGGCCCACGGAATCGAAGCGCGCCAGGGAAGCCTGGGCACGGGCAATGGTGTCGTCGTCCAGGTGCGAGATCAGTCGGTCCGCCGCTTGCCAGGCTTCGGCATTGGTTTCACGGACGATCACGTGCAAGCGAATACCGAAGCGCACCGTGCGGCCAAGCTTCGCGGCTTTGGCGCGAACCTGTTCGATCTTCTCGGCCACGGCGGCCGGCGGTTCGCCCCAGGTCAGGACCATTTCCACTTGCTCGGCGGCCAGGTCTTGCGCGGCTTCCGACGAGCCGCCGAAGTACAGCGGCGGACGCGGTTGCTGGATCGGCGGATAGAGCAACTTGGCGCCCTTCACGCTGATGTGCTGACCGTCGTAATCGACGGTTTCGCCTTCCAGCACGCGACGCCAGATGCGGGTGAATTCCACCGAAGCCTGATAGCGCTCTTCGTGGGTCAGGAACAAACCATCGCCGGCCAATTCTTCCGGATCACCGCCGGTCACCAGGTTGAACAGCGCACGACCGCCGGACAGACGATCCAGTGTCGCGGCCTGACGTGCTGCCACCGTCGGGGAAATGATCCCGGGGCGCAGGGCGACAAGGAATTTCAAACGCTGGGTCACCGGGATCAGCGACGCGGCCACCAGCCACGAGTCTTCGCACGAGCGACCGGTGGGAATCAGCACCCCGCCGAAGCCCAGACGATCCGCCGCTTGCGCGACTTGTTGCAGGTAACCGTGGTCAACGGCGCGAGCGCCTTCGGCGGTGCCAAGGTAATGGCCGTCGCCATGGGTAGGCAGGAACCAGAAGATATTGAGGCTCATGGAGTGGTCTCCTTGGGGAATCGAATTACCGGGCTTTTGGTTACTGAGCCTTGGCAACGGCTGCCGGCGGCGTCCAGATCACGTCTTTGATGCTCAGCGGCTTCGGAATCAGCTTGAGCTGGTAGAAGCTGTCGGCGATTTTCTGTTGCGCAGCGACCACTTCCGGGGTCAGGAACAACGCGCCGTAGCCCTGGCGTTTCACCGAGGTCAGGGTGATGTCTTCCGGCAAGCCGAGCAGTGGCGAGACCTGCTTGGTCACGTCTTCAGGATTGGCCTTGGACCATTCGCCGACGGCGCGCACTTCTTCCACGAGGGTCTTGATCACCTCAGGATTTTTCTGTGCGTAAGGCTTGGTCGCCAGGTAGAACTGATGGTTGTCGACGATGCCCTTGCCATCGCGCAGGGTGTGCGCTTGCAGCTGCTTCTCGGCGGCGGCCTGGTACGGGTCCCAGATGACCCAGGCATCGACACTGCCACGCTCGAACGCGGCGCGGGCATCGGCCGGCGGCAGGAAGACGGTCTGGATGTCGGTGTATTTGAGGCCGGCGTCTTCAAGCGCGCGGACCAGCAGGTAGTGAACGTTGGAGCCTTTGTTGAGCACGACTTTCTTGCCCTTGAGGTCCTTCACCGATTTGATCGGCGAGTCCTTCGGCACCAGGATCGCTTCGCTGTGCGGCGCAGGCGGTTCGTAGGCGACGTAGAGCAAATCGGCGCCCGCCGCTTGAGCAAATACCGGAGGCGTTTCGCCGGTGACACCAAAGTCGATGGAGCCGACGTTCAGGCCTTCAAGCAGCTGCGGGCCACCGGGGAATTCAGTCCATTGCACGTCGACGCCTTGGGCGGCGAGGCGTTTTTCCAGCGTGCCTTTGGCTTTGAGCAGCACCAGGGTGCCGTATTTCTGATAGCCGATCCGCAGGGTTTCAGCTTGTGCTTGAGTAATGGCGCCGAAGGTTACAGCCGCAGCAAACAGAGCGACCAGACCACGACGCAAAATGACAGTGCGCATAGCGCTCTCCTTTTTGCAGTTGAGTTTTGGCTGCACCTGCTTAACCGTTGACGGCTGAGTAAGGTGAGTACATCAAGTCAGGGTGAGGCTTAAATGCTCCAGCGAGCACTCAACAAACGATCATTCAGCAGGTTCGGATCGATCGGCTTGGGCCGTCGGGCCATGGCGCTGAAGAACAGCTCCAGCGATTCATTCAGTCGTTGTTCCAGCTCCGGCGCCAGTTGCGCCTGGGCGCTGCCTTCGCCGTAAGCGATCTGGCTGTCCACAGCGAAAATCCCGTGGAGCATTTCCTGGGCTTTCAATGCCGACAGCACTGGCTTGAGTGCGTAATCCACCGCCAGCATGTGAGCGATGCTGCCTCCGGTGGCCATGGGCAACACCACTTTGTGCGCCAGGGCGCGCTCGGGCAGCAGGTCCAGCACGGTTTTCAAAGCACCGGAAAACGACGCTTTGTACACCGGGGTGGCGATCAGCAGGCCATCGGCGTTTTCAATCTGTTGCAGCAGGTCGATCACCTTGGGGCTGTCGAACCGTGCGTGCAGCAAGTCTTCGGCCGGGAAGTCCCGTACCTGATAACTCACCACTTCCACACCTTGCTCCTGCAACCAGCGTTGAGAGCGCTCCAGCAGCACCCCGGAACGGGAGCGTTGGCTGGGACTGCCACCGAGTGAGACGACCAGCATTCAGACGATTCCTTGAACGGTGCAGGCGATTCGCAGTGGGCGATCTCGCTTCGATGGAGAGACCTTAACAGGTGATTTATATATCTTTAAATCATATTTATTCATTTGGTTATGCGTTGTAGTTCTATACTGAGCCGCTTTGTCCGGGCAAAAAAATGGGCCGTATAAACGGCCCGAAATTCCCCTGCTATATGGATTTGCACAGCCCTTGTAGGAGCGAGGCTTGCCCGCGAAGAGGCCATGACGTCCAACATTGATGTTGGCTTTGACGACGCCTTCGCGGGCAAGCCTCGCTCCTACGGGGATTGGTTTTCAGCTCAACGATTGGGCTGCGGTGTCAGGCGCAGGTACGGTTTCACCGCGCGATAACCCTTTGGAAAGCGCTTCTTGATTTCCTCTGGATCCTGAAGCGACGGCACGATCACCACTTCTTCACCGTCCTTCCAGTTGGCCGGGGTGGCCACCTTGTAGTTATCGGTGAGTTGCAGCGAGTCGATCACCCGCAGGATTTCATGGAAGTTGCGGCCGGTGCTCGCCGGGTAGGTGATGGTCAGGCGAACCTTTTTGTTCGGGTCGATCACGAACAGCGAACGCACGGTCAGGGTGTCGTTGGCGTTCGGGTGAATCAGGTCGTACAGGTCCGATACCTTGCGATCAGCATCGGCCAGGATCGGGAAGTTGACGATCGTGTTCTGGGTTTCGTTGATGTCCTCGATCCACTTGTGGTGCGAGTCAACCGGGTCTACGGACAACGCGATGGCCTTGACCCCGCGCTGGGTGAATTCATCCTTGAGCTTGGCGGTGAAGCCCAGCTCGGTGGTGCACACCGGGGTGAAATCCGCCGGGTGGGAAAACAGCACGCCCCAGCTATCGCCCAGCCATTCATGGAAACGGATGGTGCCGGCGCTGGAATCCTGTTCGAAGTCGGGTGCGATGTCGCCGAGTCTGATGCTCATGGTGGGCTCCTGATGAGTAGGTGTAGAACTCAACTGTAGCTCGTGTTGGGGAGTTTAGAAAAAGAATAAATAAAGCCATTCTTAGGCCCAAATAGAATATTAAAGATCTGTTCACTGGACCTGCAAAGTCATCGCGACGACTATCGCTTCCAAGGTTCGAGAAGGCCTTGAGTCGCTGCAAAAGAGGGAACGTTTCGGGACGGGATTACGGGGGTGACCCCGCCCCGAAAACGCAAAAGCCCCGCCCGGCGTGATGCCGGGCGGGGCTTTTTTTCAGCGGTTACGCGAGCGCTATTACAACAGCGGGATCGAGTAGCTGACGATCAGGCGGTTTTCGTCCTGGTCGCGCTGACCAGGGATGTCGTTGCGCCAGGTAGCGTTTTTCCACATCACGCCCAGGTTCTTCAGCGTGCCTTCTTGTACGACGTAACCGACGGTCAGGTCGCGTTCCCACTCGGAGCGGCCAGTATCGTTGACGTTGACTTGGCGGGTGCCGACTTTACCGGAGGTGTCGATGTTGTCGCCACGCAGGTAAACCACACCGGCGGTCAGGCCAGGGATGCCAACCTTGGCGAAGTCGTACGAGTAGCGAGCTTGCCAGGTGCGTTCACCGGCACGGGCGAACTTGGCAATCTGACTGTCGGTAGTCAGGTAAGCCGACGAACCGTCACCCTGGTTAAGCCATGGGAAGTCGCTGTTGCCGTTGCTGACCTGATAGCCGCCACCGAAGGTATGACCTGAAACGCTGTACAGGAACAAGCCGCTGTACAGGTTGTTGTCAACCTTGCCCTTGGTGATGCCAGTGCCGTAGTCACCAGTGGTGAAGTAGGCAGAGTCATGGCCATTGGCGCCATCATCACGGCTGTTGAAGTAACGGAAGTCCGACTTCAACACGCCCGGACCGATGGCCCAGTTGTGAACCAGACCCAGGAAGTGCTGCTTGTAGAAGTCTTCCAGGTTGCCGTAGTAGTACTGGGCAGTCAGGTCTTTGGTGATTTTGTAGTCACCGCCACCGTAAATGAATTTGTTGCTGTCGCGACCGGCAGCCGTGTGGGCGTTGGCACCAGCAATCGACAACTCTTCGTTGTTGCTGGAGTTACGACCTTTGGCGTGCTCGATCTGACCACCGACCAGTGTCAGGTCTTTGATTTCGTTCGTAGTGATCTGGCCACCCTGGAAGGTTTGTGGCAGCAGACGACCGTCGTTGGTCACGATAACCGGCAGTTTTGGCTGCAGGGTGCCCAGCTTCAGTTCAGTCTGGGAGATCTTGGCTTTGGCAGTCAGACCCAGGCTGGAGAAGTTATCAACCGCTTCGCCGTTGGATTTGCTTGGGAAAACAGTGCCGCCGTACGAAGTCGAAGTGGCGCCGTTAGTACCACCGCCCGTATCCAGACGCACGCCCAGCAGGCCGATAGCATCGATACCGAAGCCGACGGTGCCTTGGGTGTAACCGGAGGTGAAGCGCAGATCGAAGCCTTGGCCCCACTCTTCCAGCTTGTTCTGAGCCTTGGCAGCTTTGGTATCGCCGTCACGGTTATCAGTGTTGATGTAGAAGTTACGCAGCCCCAAAGTAGCTTTGCTGTCTTCGATGAAACCGGCGGCGCCTGCCTGCTGCGCCAAAACCCCTACGGCCACAGCCAGGGCCAAGGTGGACTTGTTCATTGTTTCGCTCCTCTCGTTTCTAATTTTTTCGGTCCTGAGTCGAATGCCCTGGATCCTGAAATGTGCGGATACCGCCAACCGCAATCCGCGCGCCACTCAACTGATGTGTCTAAGTCAAGGGTCTAAGCGCGGCGAATGGGCCGGCATGGTAAACGTAAATACATTTATTTCATTCTTTTTCATGCCGTGCGGGAATAAAAAGCGGCATTTTAATCGCGGCAGGACACTCAATATCGGCCCCGGCGGGATGCACTTTAGGGGTTTATTTTAAAAGCCAAAAAGAATAATAAATTCCTAAGTAATGCCTAATTGGCATATACGAAAAAATCACAAAAAAACCCCGCCAAACGGCGAGGCTCTTTTGCGCAATCTCTTACAAGAAGCTGTAGGTGTAGTTGAAGATCAGACGGGTCTGGTCTTGGTCAGCGTTGGTGTTGCCACGATAAGCACCGTGACGCACCGTCGTGCCAAACCCTTTAAGTGGACCGGTTTGAATCACATAGTCCACGCGCAGGTCGGTTTCCCGCTCGTTCAGGTCTTCACCCGCGCCGCTGACGGTCTTGATATCCCGGCCATACAAGTAACCAGCCGAAGCTTTCAAGCCTGGTACACCCAAAGACGCGAAGTCATAGGTGTACTGACCGTACGTGGTGTTTTCACCGGCACGGATAAAGCTGCCCACAGTGGCATCGGTGAACGAGTAGAAGCTGGCGCCGCCAGCGCCTTCGTTGCGACCGTTACCATCGACAACGTTGCCCTGGTTCAAGAAGACAAAGCCGCCGTCATCGTTGACACGCTGATGCCCGAGCAGGAACGCGTTGCCGCCCAGGGTGTAGGTGAACGTGGCGCTCCAGGTCTTGTTATCGACCTCGCCCTTGTTCTTGGCGAAACCACCGTTGTTGCTGAATTGGTAGCCAGCGTCACCGTTCTTGCCGTCGGAGCTGCTGTCGAAATAACGAAGATCGGTCTTGAACGACTGGTTGGGTGCGATCGGGTAGACGTGCACCAGACCGAGGAAGCTCTGCTTGTAGAAATCTTCCAGGTTCGCGTAGTAGTACTGCAGCATCAGGTCTTTGGTGACTTTCCAGTCAGCACCGGCATAACGGAACTGGTTGCTGTCCTGAGTAGCGCCAGCCACAGACAGGCCGGTGCTGTTGCTGGACGCGCGACCGGTCGCGTGCTCCAGCTGACCAACGTTGAAGGTCACGTTGTCGATTTCCTTCGAGGTGATGGTGCCACCTTCAAAGGTTTGTGGCAGTACGCGACTGTCGTTCGCGATCAGGATCGGCATGTTTGGCTGCAGGGCACCACCGTAGTGGGCCTCTGTCTTCGAGAAGCGTGCCTTGACGTTGCCCGCCACGCGGCTCCACGAACTCTCTGCCGAACCATCGGAATCGCTAGGACTGAAGGAGTTATTGTCCGGGTGATGGCCCTTGCCGCCGTCCAGATGGATACCGACCAATGCCTGGGCATCGATACCGAAACCTACGACACCTTGGGTGAAGCCCGACTGGTAATCGAACTTGAGGCCTTCAGCGGCTTCTCGCTGACGGTTGGCTGGGGTCTTGGCGCCTTCACGGACATCGGCGTCGAAATAATAGGTGCGCGAACTGACGGAAGCCTTGCTGTCTTCGATGAAACCAGCGGCGCCTGCCTGCTGCGCCATAACCCCTAGGGCCACGGCCAGCGCCAAGGTGGACTTGTTCATTGTTAAACTCCTCTCGTCTCTAATTCTTGTATTCCTGGCCCGGAATCAATGTCCCAAGTCCTAAGATGCGCGATTAGCGCCAGAGCGTGACCCACAAGTCAATCGTAACCATGTGTGTCTACGACCATGGTCTAATCCCCGTTTTTTGGTCCGTGCAGGGTCATGATTTCGTCATAAACCTGAAAAGAATGGCTGGATTCTTTTCTAATACCGTTTAGGAATTTGGCTCAACGTTTGCTGCCCCGCGGACTAGAGCGGCCAGCTCATAAGCTAATTCCTAAATGGTATTTATTAGGCGTTTTTTAGATCGATTAGGTTTGGAAGCAATTCCGCAACAATTCCTATCGATAAGGCCTACGCCATGACGACCAAGCGCGCACTATCCAACCCAATTGTTACAGTTTGTGTATCGGTATTATTTTCTTTTTCCGCCCATGCCGCGAACCTCACCGTCGGCTATCAAACCGGAATAGACCCCAGCAAAGTCCCCCAGGCGGATGGACTCTACGAGAAAACCATCGGCCAAAAAATTGACTGGCGTCGTTTCAACAGTGGGCCGGAAGTAGTAACCGCCATCGCCTCGGGTGACGTACAGATTGGCAACCTCGGCTCAAGCCCACTGGCCGCGGCCGCCTCGCGCAATTTGCCGATCGTCGCGTTTATCGTTTCTGCCCAGATCAACGCCGCCGAAGCGTTGGTGGTGCGCAACGGCAGCGGCATCGATAAACCGGAAGATCTGATCGGCAAGACTATCGCCACACCGTTCGTTTCAACCTCTCACTACAGCTTGCTCGGTGCCTTGAAGCACTGGGGCCTGGACGCCTCGAAAGTCAAAGTGGTGAACCTGCAACCGGCGGAAATCGCTGCCGCCTGGAAGCGTGGGGACATCGACGGTGCGTTCGTCTGGTCGCCCGCCCTGGGGGAAATTCGCAAGACTGGCAAGACGTTGACTGACGCCGCACAGGTCGGTCAGTGGGGCGCGCCGACTTTTGAAGTGTGGGTGGCGCGCAAGGATTACGCCGAGAAACATCCGGACGTCGTCGCCAAGTTCGCCAAGGTGACGCTGGACTCGTTCGCCGACTATGCGGCACATAAAGACAGCTGGACCGCCGATTCGGTGCCGGTACAGAAAATCGCCAAACTGACCGGTGCCAATGCCGCCGATGTGCCGGAACTGCTGGCCGGTTCTGCATTCCCGGACGCCAAGGCGCAACAAACCACCGCGCTGCTGGAGGGCGGCACGGCGAAGGCGATTGGTGAGACGGCGAAGTTCTTGAAGGAACAAGGCAAGGTTGAGACGGTGCTGCCGGACTATTCGCCGTATGTCAGCGCGAAATTCGTCACCGAGTAACACACCGTTCCCCGTAGGAGCGAGGCTTGCCCGCGAAGAGGCCATACCTGCCGACACATATGTTGAATTTGAGGCCGCCTTCGCGGGCAAGCCTCGCTCCCACAGAGTCCGGGTTACAAGGTTTTTTCGAAGATCTTCGAGTTACGCTGATAGTTGTACAGCGACGCCCGCGCCGACGGCAGGCGCTCGACGCTGCTTGGCACAAACCCGCGCTCGCGGAACCAGTGAGCCGTACGGGTCGTCAGGACAAACAAGGTTTTCAGACCTTGAGCCCGGGCACGGGTTTCGATCCGCTCCAGCAGCTCATCCCCGCGACCGCCATGACGGTACTCCGGGTTCACCGCCAGACACGCCAACTCCCCGGCATCCGAATCGGCAATCTGATACAGCGCCGCGCAAGCGATGATCATGCCTTCGCGCTCGACCACGCTGAACTGCTCGATCTCACGCTCCAGCACTTCGCGGGAACGTCGCACCAGAATCCCCTGCTCTTCCAGCGGGCTGATCAAGTCCAGCAAACCACCAACGTCTTCAATCGCGGCCTCGCGCACGACCTCGAATTGCTCCTGTGCCACCAGCGTACCGCCGCCGTCACGGGTGAACAGTTCGGTCAGCAGCGCGCCGTCTTCGGCGTAACTGACGATATGGCTGCGCGCCACGCCGCCACGGCAGGCTTCAGCCGCCGCATCCAGCAGTTCCGCCTGATAGTTGCTGCCCAGACGCTGCAAATGCGCCGGCACTTGTTGCGGGCGCAGTTCGCGCACCAGACGACCGTTTTCATCGATCAAGCCCAGGTCAGCGCCGAACAGCAGCAGTTTATCGGCACCCAGGTCGATGGCTGCGCGGGTCGCGACGTCTTCGCAAGCGAGGTTGAAAATCTCCCCGGTCGGCGAGTAGCCCAGCGGCGACAGCAGCACGATGGAGCGCTCGTCCAGCAGGCGATTGATGCCTTTGCGGTCAACCCGGCGCACTTCGCCGGTGTGGTGATAGTCGACACCTTCGAGCACGCCGATCGGCCGGGCGGTCACCAGGTTGCCGCTGGCCACCCGCAGGCGCGAGCCCTGCATCGGCGACGAAGCCATGTCCATGGACAGGCGCGCTTCGATGGCGATACGCAACTGGCCGACCGCATCGATCACACACTCAAGGGTCGCGGCATCGGTGATGCGCATGCCGTGGTGGTAATGCGGGGTCAGGCCGCGTGCCGCGAGACGGGTTTCAATTTGCGGACGGGAACCGTGAACAAGCACCAGTCGTACGCCGAGGCTGTGCAGCAGCACCAGGTCGTGGACGATGTTGCCGAAGTTCGGATGCTCCACGCCGTCGCCGGGCAGCATGACGACGAAGGTGCAATCGCGGTGGGCATTGATGTAAGGCGAAGCGTGACGAAGCCAATTAACGTATTCGGGCATGAACCTGGGCCTGTAATAAATAGCAGCCAAAAAATGGGCGAAACAGAAAACGCACAGCGGGCTGATGGTTATCGTCGGAACAGGCTTGGCGACACGCGCGCTCTCCTCATGAATACGGGTTTAAACATCGGCAATTTACATGACCTGTAGGAGCCGGCTTGCTGGCGATGCGGGCGCCGCGGTCCGTCAGGTGAACCGCGTCATCGTTCATCGCCAGCAAGCCGGCTCCTACACAGGTCACATTTTGGCCGGTGTCAGGCAGTAATGTTCAATCAACTGTCGTAATAGATGCACGGTAGGCTGCAAACGTGACATTTCGAGGTATTCCCCCGGTTGGTGCGCACACGCGATGTCACCCGGGCCCAGCACCAGCGTTTCGCAGCCAAGGCGTTGAAGATAAGGCGCTTCCGTCCCGAACGCCACTGCTTCGGCGCGATGACCGGTGAGCTGCTCCGCGATGCGGACCAATTCAGCGTCTTCGGCCTGCTCGAAGGGCGGCACTTCAGGGAACAGCGGCGCGTAATCGATCTTCACCTGATGGCGCTCGGCAACCGGCTGGAGTTTCTGCAGAATCTCCGCGCGCAACACCTTGGGGTCCATGCCCGGCAACGGACGCAGGTCGAATTCCAGCGAACACTGACCGCAAATCCGGTTGGGGTTATCCCCGCCATGGATACAGCCGAAGTTCATGGTCGGAGTCGGCACACCAAACTGCGGATTGCGGAATTCACGTTGCCACAGCAGGCGCAGGCCGCGCAATTCGCCAATCGCATCATGCATGGCTTCGAGGGCGCTATGGCCCAGGCGCGGATCGGAGGAATGGCCGCTCTGACCGAGAATGTCGATGCGCTCCATCATGATGCCTTTGTGCATGCGGATCGGCTTGAGCCCGGTCGGCTCGCCGATCACCGCCGCTCGGCCCAACGGGCGTCCTGCTGCGGCCAAGGCACGCGCGCCGGACATCGAGCTTTCTTCGTCGCAGGTGGCGAGGATCAGCAACGGCTGTTTGAACGGCTGGTCGAGCAACGGCAGGACGGCTTCGATGGCGAGGGCAAAAAAGCCTTTCATGTCGCAACTACCCAACCCGACCCAGCGGCCATCGACTTCGGTCAGCTTCAGCGGATCGGTCTGCCACAACGCGCCATCGAACGGCACAGTGTCGCTATGCCCGGCGAGCACCAGACCGCCGGGCCCGGAACCAAAACTGGCCAGCAGGTTGAATTTGCCGGGGCTGACCTGCTGGATATCGCAGGCAAAACCCAGATCGCCGAGCCACGTCGCCAGCAAATCGATCACCGGACGGTTGGTCTGATCGAGGCTGGCCTGAGTGCAACTGACCGATGGTGCGGCAATCAGCGCAGCGAACTGATCTTTCATCGACGGCAACGGCATCGCTGACTCCAACTCCCGAATTGAAGTCCATCATAGAACCATCCGGTGACAGGAATAAACCGTCGCGGCGCGTAGGTCTGAGCAGTGCTGTACACTGCACGACCTTGGCAGCCACACATTCCCCCGGCTGCGCTCCCGATCCTGGATTTTCCGGCCATGCAGAAAGAAACTGAAATCAAACTCCGCGTCAGCCGCGAAACCCTCGCCGCACTGCGCGAGCACCCGCTCCTGAAAAAACGCAACAAAAGTGGCTGGGAACGCCGTGAACTGATGAACCAGTACTTCGACACGCCTGAGCGCGACCTGGCCCGCGCCAAGGTTGCCCTGCGCCTGCGCAAGGACGGCGAAGAAGTCATTCAGACCCTCAAGACCCGCGGCCAGAGCGTCGCCGGTTTGTCCGAGCGTAACGAATACGACTGGAACCTGCCCAAAGCCAAGCTCGATGTGAAGAAACTCGACGGCGAATGCTGGCCTGAAGAGCTGGCCGAGCTGGACAAGAAAACCCTGAAGCCGATCTTCACCACCGATTTCGTCCGCGAACGCGCTGAAATCGCCTGGGGCCGTGGCAAGACCAAAGTGGTCATCGAAGCCGCGCTGGACCTGGGCCACGTGGTGGTCGGCAAGCAGAAAGAAGAAATCTGCGAGCTGGAACTGGAACTGCGCGAAGGTGAACCGGCTGCATTGCTGGAGCTGGCCGCCGAACTGGCCGCGACCCTGGCCCTGATGCCGTGTGACATCAGCAAGGCCGAACGCGGTTATCGCTTGTACGACGCCAACAGCTATTCGTTGAGCCTGCCGGCCCCGCAGATCAGCGCCGAAATGCCGCTGGATGACGCGTTCGCCGCGTTGAGCTGGCACTTGCTGAGCAGCAGCCAGCGTCTGGCCGAGCAATATCGCTTCAATGGCCACTGGCGTCTGTTGCAGGACTGGGTCGAAAACCTCGCTGAATTGCGCGCCCTGCTGAGCAGCCTTGGCCAGGCCGCGCCGCGTCAGTCGACGCACGATCTGCGTCTCGCCCTGGATGCCTTGCTTGAAGACTGGCGTCCGCTGGTTCAAGCCGGTCTGGACGACGAAGACGTGCGCAAAGCCGCGCCGGAGCAGTTCCTCGAAGAACTCGAAGACCCGCGCTGGGGCCTGTTCTCGCTGAACACCTCGCGCTGGTTGCTGGCCCGCACCTGGGCGGCCGATCGTAATGTTCGCGGCAATCGCCAGGGCGCTGCGCAACTGGGTAGCTGGTTGCCGCGCTTGCTCGGTGAAGAAGCGACGTCCCTGCAATTGCAGCGTTACCAGCAGCAGCCGGAAGATCTGGCCGAGCAACTGCCGCGCATCGAACGCATCCAGTCCTGGTTGCACCATGCGCGCAACGTGCTGGAGGTCCCGGAAATGGATCGACTGTACGGCGAGCTGAAACAGTTGGCGTTGCTGGCTAACGAGCCGATCACCGATGAGTTGCTGGATGCGCGTAAGCAGCAGGCGATTGCCGTTTATCAGAATCGTGCCTGGAAAATGCTGCTGCGTATGTAAAACCGCCTTCGCGGGCAAGC